>WFOC01000048.1 GCA_015488295.1 Gammaproteobacteria bacterium | reverse complement strand
TTTATCGTCTGCGCCATCGGCACGTTTGAAACGTAATCCACTGAATCCCGAGACACCTGCGCCGCTGATTAAAGATGCAACTTTTGTGCTGGCGAAATATCCCGATGCGCATTTGCTGCTGACCAGCACCACCATCGATGCCTATGGCCGCGCCAATATGATGGAACTGCATGAAGCGGTGAACGAGCGTGACCTGCTAAAACAACTGCTGGCGGGTGAGGGTGCGGGTGGTGAGACTTTCGATAAAGACCTGATGCTGTGGTTCAATGGCTGGGCAACCCTGTTTTCTGCGGTGCATGTTTGCCTGGGAAATGTTTTTGAAGATGGCATGGAAACTGTTCGCAAGCGCCAGCAGAAAGATCCATTGAGTAATGCACTAAACCGCTTTGATTTACGCTTGCTGGATTATTACCGAGAACAACGTGATGACCTTGATGAGATTATTGAGCGTTCGACCAGTCCGCATCATCTGTTTCACAGCATCACCGAAGAAGGTGCTATGCGCCTGCATATGACGCAGCGTTTGATCGCTGACGGTTGTTGATTGATGGTTGTTTTTCTGCCAGGAAGAGAAGTTGGCAGTTTGCAGTCGGCAGTTATCAGTTAAAAACTAAAGAACCTGAAAACCACGTGATTTGCCGCACAAGCAATGCTTTTGCTTTTTACTGCCAACTGATAACTGCCGACTGCAAACTTCGCCTTTGACTCAAAAGCAAGCATTCGATATCTGACATAATCAGTTCATTCATAGTCGAATTAAAAATGATACTGTAAATAAACCGAATTAAAATTGCTGCCGCCCTTGATGCGTCCAAAGGCTGATGAGGTTTCGAAGATGGATGAGCGGTGGTGTATGCCAACACCAAAATATAAATCACGCAGTTGTTTTGCGCGGAATAAATCGCCGATGCTGAAATCCACGGTGGCATCAATATAGTTCATCAGGTTGCTGGAACGGTAACTTTTTTTGTCCATCTCTCTTTGTTCCAGGTCGCTGACAGTGTCGATGTAGGAAAGCCCTTCTGCCAGACCGATGCGCCAGTGGATGGGCCAGTTGATATTAAAATAAGCCTTGATGCCCAGCGCGTATTCATTGCTGGGCTTGCCGAAGTAAGTGATGGTGCAGTCGCTGGTGCCGTCGCAGGTACTGTTGCCCAGACCGGCGAACTCGGCGGAGTTGATGCCCTGACCGGGAGATAAGGTTTGCTGAAAGCGCTCAGCACTCTGGTGATAGATGTAACCGGTGGTGATGTAGATGTCGATTAAATCAAAACCGAACAGGCTGTCAGCAATTGGATGGCCGTAAAAAATCGATGTAATCTGATTGCTCTGTTCATCCGGTTCCCAGTCTAAAGCCAGGATGTCGCCGAAGTTTGATGGTGTACCCCAGCCGTGGGCGACGCGGATATAGGGTCTGGCTTTTAACGAGGGAGCTTTGGCGCGGCTCTTGTCGTTAAAAAAAGCGATGCCGGCATATACTTCGCCGTAGGTTCCGGTGTCAACAAATCGTGAGTCTCTGGCGGTTTTATCCAGTGCAGTAAACTGGACACGACCTAGCAGGTAAAAATTACTGGCGACGTGGTAACGAATTTCGCTGCCCACGGTCAGGTCGACACCAGCACCGATGCGATTGTCGATGGTGAGTGCCGGATTGACCGGCGGTGTAAAACCGTCCAGGCCGTAATAACGGGAGTTAAAGCGGGCGCTTTTGTAACGCAGGCTGGCGTAGGGAATAACATCCCAGGAACCGCTGTCCCAGTGAAAGCGGCTGCTCAATGTGCCATAGTAGCGACCATCAGAATCGCTCATCAGTTCGACTGAGCCGAGCATGCCGTTATTGTGATGGCGTTCCAGTTGCAGACCCGCATCCATGGCGTTGCCTCTGATCAGGTTCTGATATTCTGCCGGGATGTCGAAAAAACGGTAGCGTGTAACCAGATTAAATTGCCACTGGTCTTTATTATAAAGTTTGATGCCGCCGGTCAGGCCGCGGATAAAAAAAGTATCGCCATCGTAAAACATCAGCGGAATAAAATCGGCGACCTGTTCTTCCTGTGTGGCAAAAGGAATGCGCGCAATACGAAAACCTACGGCGATGCCCCAGTCTTTTTCCGGTACTTCATAGGCGTAGACTGACAGTGAAAAAGTAAAAAGAACAAAGAGAAGAACCGATTTTTTCATGTCGTGCGCCTATTGTTTAGCGAGAAACTCCGTTTCCCAGTTCCATGCGGTTTGCACGATGTCTTTTAATTCGGCAAATTCCGGCTGCCAGTTTAAAGCCTGTTTGGCCAGGCTGGCATCAGCCACCAGCACTGCCGGGTCGCCAGCGCGTCGTGGTTCGATGCTGACTTTAAAATCATTGCCGGAAACTTCTTTGGCAACATCGATAACCTGCTTCACCGAAAAGCCTTTGCCGTTGCCAAGGTTATAGCGTGCACTTTGATCATCCTTCATCATTTTTTGCAGTGCCAGTAAATGCGCATCGCATAAATCGTTGATGTGAATATAGTCGCGCACACAGGTGCCATCGTTGGTTTCATAATCATCGCCGAATACTTTGATGTCCTCGCGGCGACCGGATGCAGCCTGCAGGATGAGCGGAATGAGATGGGTTTCCGGTACGTGACGTTCGCCTAACTCGCCATCCGGGTCTGCGCCGGCAGCATTAAAATAACGCAGGCAGGTTGCGCGCAGGCCGTAGGCGGCATCGTAATCATCCAGCGCCTGTTCGATCATTAATTTGGAATGGCCGTAAGGGTTGATCGGTTGTTTGATGTGTTTTTCATCAATTGGTGTGTATTCCGGTTCGCCGAAGATGGCAGCGGTGGAAGAAAAAATAAAATTTTTCACCTCATGGCGCAGCATGGCATCGAGTAGCACAAGCGTGTTGCTCACGTTATTGTGGTAGTACATGGATGGTTTTTTCATGGATTCGCCGACCTGGATAAAACCGGCGAAGTGCATTACTGCATCGATATCACCTGTTTTGAAAATGCTGTCGAGCACCGAATCATCGCCCAGATCGCCTTCAACAAACTCGCCATACTTCACCGCATCGCGATAACCGTAGCTGAGATTGTCCAGCGTGATGACATCATTGCCGGCCTTTGCCAGTTTTTTTACCATGTGCGAACCGATGTATCCGGCACCGCCTACAACAAGTATCTTCATGACAGCTAACTCTTTTGCTTCCTGAAAAAAAAGCTTATTTTACTTTGATTAGGGAGTTTTCGCCTGCTATTTGTTTCGCCGGGAATAATCAGTTTATGGTGAGTGATATGGCGGCATTAAAATTTCAATGGCGGGCTTGCATAGCGTAATATGTGGCCTTCAGTGATAAGAAGAAAATGTTATGAAGCAGCAAAAAGCCTTTGGTTTGTGGAGCGCAGTCTCGCTGGGTATCGGCTCGATGGTTGGCGCGGGTATTTTTATTGTCATTGGCGAGGCGGGCGTGATTGCGGGCAACCTTGTCACTGTGTCGTTTCTGATTGGTGGCATTATCGCGCTGTTGTGCGGTTATTCGTTGAGCAAGCTTTCCATCCGTTATCCCAGTCGCGGCGGCATTACTGAATACCTGGTGCAGGCTTATGGTGAAGGTTATTTCTCCGGTTCGCTTGGCGTACTGTTTTATTTCGCGCAACTGGTAACGCTGGCAGCGGTGGCCAAATCGTTTGGCACTTATGCAGCGACTTACATGGTCGGCGGCATCACCCCGTTTTATGCGAATTTTTTTGCAGTGGCGATTGTTCTGCTGTTTGTTGGCATCAATCTGGTTGGTGCAGCAATGGTAGCGCGTGCAGAAAATGTCATTGTTATCATCAAAATTTCGGCGCTGATTGTTTTTACCGCTGCTGCGCTGTTTTTTATACAGCCGGCAAACCTGGCGCTGGCTGAAGCGCCTGATTTTGTGAATGTATTTTATGCGCTGGGACTGACGTTTTTTGCGTTTCAGGGTTTCAGTGTTATTACCAACAGCGTTGAGGACATGGAAAATCCCGGGCACACCATGTTGCGTTCCATGTTTCTGGCGATTGGTCTGGTCGTGCTGCTTTATATTGCGGTGTCTGTTGCAGTGTTTGGCAACCTGTCACTGGATGCCATCATCAAGGGCAAGGATTTTGCACTGGCCGAGGCAGCGCGTCCGGCTTTTGGTGACTGGGGTTTTAAAATCATGGCAGCGACTGCATTGCTGGCAACCGCTTCGGCGATCAATGCCACGCTTTATGCGGTAACGCAGATCAGCTACACGCTGGCCAGAGAGGGTAATCTGCCCGCTGTTTACGACCGCAATATTTTTCATAACACCGAAGGCCTGATTATTTCTGCGTTGCTGATTATGCCGGTGATTTTGTTTTTCAACCTGGCGCAGATTGCGACCATTGCGGCTATCGCGGTGTTGCTGATTCAGGGGTTTACTCACAGTGGGCACTTGCTGAAGCGCGATGAGACCGGCGGTAATCTGTGGTGGATTCTGGCTGCGGTGGTCGGGTCGTTCGGTGCGGCGGCGTTTGCTATTGTTTATGCCTCAAACTCGATGCCGCTTATTATTTATTATGTTCCGGGCATCTTTTTTCTGGCTTTTGTTTTTGAGGTTTTGTTGCGTTTGTTCAGTGACAGAAAAATAGAAAAGCAGATTATCTCGGAATTTGAGAATATAGAAAAAAGCGTGTTAAAGAAATTCAACCTGCGTGAAAAGCAAAGTGAGACATAAGGCTGTGGAAGAGAAATTATGTGAACCAGATGCAATCTCGATGGCGCTGGATCGAACCGTGCTGGCGAACGAGCGAACTTTTCAGGCCTGGATTCGAACCGGCCTGGCGGCGCTGGTCTCGGGACTGGGTGTGGCGAAATTTTTACAGGGAACGATGCCGCAGGCAGTGCTGGTGACCGTGGTATCCGTTCTTATTTTGTTTAGCACGCTGGCTTTTTTATTATCCGCCTGGCGTTACAGTCATTTGCATCTGCGCATCGTGTATCTGGATATTGATGCCACACCGATGTGGCTGGCGAAGAGTATCAGCACTGTGCTGGCGGCCTGTTCTATTATCGCGCTTGTTGGAATACTGGTCGCGCTCAGTTATTAAGCCGGTGCGTCGAGATACTGTGACCAGTCGCGGCTGTTATCGCCAAATACAAAAAAGAACGGGTTTAACAGGCTGTCCTTGGTGTTGTATTCCAGTGGGCTCATATCGGTTTTGGTGATGTAACCGCCGGCTTCGGTAACGATGCAATGTGCGGCAGCGGTGTCCCATTCCGAGGTCAGGCCCAGGCGAGGGTAGAGGTCGGCGCGGCCTTCGGCTACCAGGCAGAATTTTAACGAGCTGCCCATGCTCAGGGTTTCGATTTCACCGCCATTTTCTGCGGCCAGTTTTTCCATGTATTTCTGCATCATTTCCGAGCCGTGTGAGCGGCTGCCAGCGACGCTGAGTTTTCCACCGTTGAGTTTTTTTACCGAGATTTTTTTCGCTTCGCCCCTGTTTTCGACTTTATAACAGCCGCCGTTTTGCCAGGCGTAATAATCCACATCCAGTACCGGCACGTTGATCACACCGATGATGCTCTGGTGCTGATGGATGAGCGCGATGTTAACGGTGAACTCACCGTTGCGTTTGACGAATTCACGGGTGCCGTCCAGCGGGTCGACCAGCCAGTAGGTTTCCCAGTCGGCGCGTTCTTCAAATGGCAGACTGGCGGACTCTTCGGATAGTATCGGAATATCAGGTGTCAGTTCACCCAGACGTTGCAGAATCAGATTATGTGATGCCATGTCAGCATCGGTCAGTGGTGACTTGTCTTCCTTTTCTTCGACATTAAACCCGGCATCGTAAATTGTTAAGATGGCATCGCCGGCATCGCGGGCGATATTGACGCATTCCAGGCAGAGTTTTTGTAGATCCAGTGAGTGACTCATAATAATATTCTTTCGTGTTATTCGTTAATGCGGGCATTGTATAATACTAAGGGTGATTCGGGTTAATAATCATAAATTCTGGCGATGCCTAAATGTCAGTATCAAGGCATTGTTTCGAAAGCATGCTTATTGCACGGTGAGAAGCAATAACACAGAGACTGGTATTTAGGCATCGCACCATGGGGCGGGCTTTTAAGCACACATCTTCTGCGTTATGCTTCTTATGAAGGGAGTTACCTTTCATTGCAAAACATGCCTTGAATATGCGTGCTTAAAAGCCCGCAGAACTTTATGATTATTAATCCGAGTCACCCTTGATGAGTATAGACGTAGATAATAAAAAAAATCCCGAAACAGCACTGCCGTGGGGAAATATCGAAACCGTTCTTCTGGACATGGATGGCACCTTGCTAGACCTGCATTTCGACAACCATTTCTGGCTGACGCATGTGCCGAAGTGTTACGCCGAAAAGCATGATCTTTCGCACGAAGAAGCACACCGGCAGCTGATGTGCCGTTATACTGAAGTGCGGGGTCGCCTGGAATGGTATTGCGTGGATTTCTGGACGCGTGAGCTGTCGCTGGATATTGAGCAGTTAAAACACGACCTCGCTGAAAAAATAGCGATACGTCCGGATGTCATCAATTTTCTTTCCTGGCTGAATGACAATGACAAGCGTGTGGTGCTGGTGACCAATGCGCATCCTGCCAGCCTGAATTTAAAGATGGATAAAACAAATTTACATGTGCATTTTGACAAGATTATTAACGCACATGAAATTGGTCTGGCAAAAGAAAATGAAGGTTTCTGGGAAAAGTTGCAACAGTTTGAGCCGTACAAAAAAGAGCACACTATGTTGATCGATGACAATCTGGAAGTGCTGGACTGTGCGCATGAATACGGTATTCGGTATTGCCTGGGTATTCAGCAGCCGGACAGTCAGGGCGATGCGATCAGCAGTGAAAAGTATAGGGTGGTGGACTCGTTCAAGCAGATTCTGCCGTAACCAGAAGAGCATGAAACTTTATTATTGCAAGGGCTTGCATCGAAAGCTATGATGTCAGGTATGAGAAATATTTTAAGGACAGGTTTTCTGATAGCAACGCTGGTGTCTATAAACATCGTCAGCGCGGAGCTGTACAAAGGCGTTGATGCACAGGGTAATGTGGTCTATTCAGACAAACCTTTTGATGCCGCCGAAAAATTTATCCCGCCGCCGCTCTCGGTGATGGATGCTGTGAAAGCTAAACCAGATGAGGCGAAAGCTGTTGAAGAAAAACCGGCTGAGTTTAAATATATCAATTTTGATATCGCCTCACCAAAAAATAATCAGACCTTTCAGAATGTGTTTGATGTTATGGTCTCGTTAAAAATCAGGCCGGAATTAAATATTGCAGAAAACCACAGAATCTGGATGCTGGTGAATGGCAAGCCGGTAATAAAAAACATACAAAACACATCTTTTAAAATCAAAGGTCTGGAACGTGGCGCTAATGAACTTCAGGCGCAGATCAGGGATGAGAATGGCAAAGTTGTTGTGCGTACGCGAACCACGGTCATTTTTGTGCACCAGGCATCGGTGTACCGATAATATCTTCCTGGCGTGTTACTTGTAGTGAATGCAGGTGTTGATCGAGCCGTATCATCCGGCACTATCGTCACACTGGACGGCTCTTTACCTGAAGATACTACCGGGTATCCAGTTAACCTTTAAATATATCAAGGTTGCTTATGTGTTGTTCAGAGAGCATCAGCCAGGTTCTGGGTAGCGGGGTTTGGCTGCAAGCCTGTTTTAAATTTCAGGACGGGTTTTGTGTGATGCCGGCTTATCTTTTATCCCACGACTTAAAACGTTTTTTACAGTATTTTAACAGGCTGTAATAATCTTCAAAATATAGTTCAAAACCGTCTTCTGATGGTGCGTCGAATTCGCAGTAGTCATTGGTGTGTTCACGGCAGATGTCGGGGCGTTCTTCATAGATGCCGCAGCCACCGTTTACTTGCAGGTGCTGGCAATGGCCGTCGACCAGCAGTGTCCAGCCGTCATCGTCTTTGTAAATTTTTACATGTTTGTGTGATACCTGCCACAGTAGCTGGCGGAAATCTTCTTTGGAACGTGGTGTATCGATGTGTTGTGTCACGTAGGTGCAGCAGATGGAGCCGGTGCAAAAAGAGCATTTGTTTTCACTGGTGACGGTGATGCCGTTGATTTTTTTAGTCATATTTCTTTTTCTGGTGTTACATTATTTGATCGAGTGAGCCGGATTTTCTTAGCAGGTATTCACCGTTGGGCTGTTTCTGAGCGAAGAGGCCAAGGCTTTGTCTGATGTTATTGTTTGCTGTTGCCGCCGGTGAAAGTTTTATATTAGCAGTATAATTTTTTTCGGGAACCAGTGCAGCTGTGCCGCTGATTTTTATATCGCCGCCCTGGTTGTTTATTGTTGCCTTGAGTGATTGTTGATCCGACTTGCTTAACACGATGCTGACGTTGCCCAGTGCTGCGGTGTCGGCAACGGTGATGCTGGCATTGTTCCATTTTATTTCGCCGTCTGCCAGCGGTAGTTCACCCTGTTTCCATTCGGCGTGTTTGATGTTGACGCTGATCATACCGCCAAGCTGTGCCAGTGGAATGTTGGCAAATTGTGCGATTTTGTGGGCAGCGATTTTAGCTGATAGTTCATTGACAAAATAACGACCGGTAAATGAGCTGCCAAATTCTGCGCTGATTTTATTATTTGAAAAATGTGTATTGATGTCGATAGCTATTTTTCCGGTAAACAGTTGCCACAGCTTGAACGACCATTGTGTTTTTTTAAGCTGCAAGTTATTTATGGTGATCACATAGGCGTTGCCGCTCCATAAAGTGCCGCTGACACCCTGGATGGTGAGTGGGCTGTTATCGTTGATCAGGTCGGTGACTGGTTTTGCAGGGATGGTGGCAATCAGTAATACAAAGTACGAGATAATCGCGGTTAATAAATAATGTCTTTTTTTCATTTGTATAGGTAAGGCAGATTGAATGCCGGGTTATGGTCGTTCAAAGCTCAGGCGTGCATTGACGCGTCCCGGTTTATTGCCGCGTTCGATGTTTGCACTGACCACCCGGGTACCATTGTGTGTTGCCAGTGTATTTAACCAGACCAGCATCTGGTTGAAAGATGCTTCGTTGAGCGTTACCCGGGCACCATTGTTGCCTGATGATTCGATTTTTTTGAGTGAATGTTTCAGACCGGCATTGTTAATGCTTTGTTCGATAACCAGCGTGATCGGTTTGTTTTTGTCGCGTACGGTGCTGCGGTTGCCAGAGGTGCGTAAGGTTTTTACTTCGTTGGCTGCCTGCTGCATCCATATTAATATTTCTTTTTGTGTCTGCTGTTTTTGCTGTTCTGTCTGCAGGCCAAGGTGCATGGGTTCCCATACGATGAGGTAAAAAAGTGTAACAAGAATAAGCACACCGGTGCCCGAAACCATCCAGCGTTCTTTTTGTGGCAGTGAATTAAACCATTGCCTGATTTGCTGTAGTTGTTCCATCAGCTGCGACCTTCGATGCGTATATTGCCTTTCACTTTATCTTTTTCGGATGAGGATGAAACAATTTCGGATTTTATTTTTTTATTGCTGTTCAGGCTTTTGTTCAGGTTTTCGATTGCCTGCAAATTACTGCCTTCGAGTCCGATATCCATGCGGTTGTTGCGAAAGGTCAGTGATTGCAGGGTAATGTTCTGTTTGTCATGTGTCAGTGTGCCGAATGATTCAGAGAGCAGGAAGAGCAGGCCTTTGCTGCTGTTGCCGGCACTGCCTTTCAGCTCTTTTAGTTTTTGTTCCATCTGCACCCGCGGGTTAATAATTTTTCGGCTTTGCGGGAAGGCTTTTTTATAAATCTTTTCGATCTGGGCTTTGGTGGCGATGTTTTCCTGCTTTAAGCGGGCATGTTGAAAGCCCGTTAGCCCGAGGTGTAAAACCAGCCAGATAGCAGCGAGTGATGCGGCCAGTCGCCAGTGCTGCCAGTAGCCGGAGGTTTTGCGCCTGGGTTTGAATTCGTGCTGTAGCAAGTTGAGCGGCATCGCCTGTTTGTAATTGCCGCAGAACACCACCAGTGGGTGTGTGTTGTAAACGATGTTATTGACTTCGATGTCGTCATCAAAAATATTTTCAGCTTTGAGTGTATCGAAGGCAGCGGTGTTTTCCTGCTCGCAGAACAGCAGGATTCTTTCAGGGCGGGCCATTGATTCATCCTGAAGTTTGCTGCTTAAAACATAGGGCAGCAGCTCGTGTGAAACCACCATGCCGTTTGTTATGTCGGTTTGCAGGTAACTGGTGTTTTTGTAATTCAGGCAAACCCATTGTCTGCTTTCAGCGGCCAGGCATAAAGCATCGGGGATGATTTTTTCGACATTGATGTTTGCATCCTGAAAAACCTGGGTGATGTTTTTTAGTGTGTCCCTGTTTATGCCGACCACGGAGGTTGCATTATCGTGTTTGTTTTTGGCGACCACAAAATGAAAGTTGTCGATGTCATCGGCGATGAATTCTTCGATGGCGTAAGGCACCGCTTTTAACAGCTTTTGCATGTTCTGCGTTGGCAGTTGCAGCTGGTTGATGTGCAGGCACTGGCTGTTCAATAAAACGATGGCGGGATGGTCGGCGGCAACTTCAGAAAGCTCGGTTAATGAGCCAGTGCTTATCTTTCCGGTAAGTTCGCCGGCAGCATTACAAAATGACCAGGTCGCCAGTTGTGCTTCGTTGATGTTGTAATGGATGAGTAGTGTTTCACTCATGGTGGAATCCCGCTTTTTTATGGCTCAATTTCTATGGCTTGTTTTATTATTACAGTGTTCGTTGCGTACGCGAAAGCACTTTTGTTTTGCCGGATGTGTCCCTGTATATAATGCTGTACATAACTTTATTTGCCTGGCCTATTTTTGCCTGCGTGCGAAGTAAAAAATAATCACTGCTGGTGGTCAGTTTTGTTGTGTCCCTGATTATAGTGTCTAGTTCGGCAAATTTGGTGAATTCCTTGATGTCGTTAAATGGCTCTTCAGTACGATGACTGATAATGTCTGCTGCCAGATTTTTCGTCATATCTGTAGACAAAGATTGTAGCACTTCAGCGCTGGCAGTGTTTACGTTGATCGCGATATCGCCGTTTGTTATAAAGGCGCACAGATGAGGTTTGACCAGGGCATAAGTTTTATTGTCTTCGAAGCCTTTGATCAGGCGCAGTTCACTGATGCTGTGCAGGGGAGTGTTTGCGGTGCGGTAAGGTGCTGGCAGGTTGAGGTAATAGCCGTCTTCGGCACCGTCTGGATTGGTGGTTTCCAGGTCGCTGTCTATCCAGTCGGCTATCGCCTGCGTCAGGCTGGAACGCAGGCCGAGACTGTTAAACAATAGTGACAGCCGTGCCTGCGTTACTGTATCAACAGCACCGTTGTTAACCAGTGCGTTGACATTGAGGCAGGCGTGCAGGTCGGTGATTGTTCCCTGAATGGAGCCGCCGTCGACAGGCAGTGGTGGCAACTGAAATGCCCAGCTCTCATCGAGTGAATCGATGCTGCTGTCTTTTTTATCCTGACGTAAAATTCTTTGTGACCACTCCTCGGCGGCCAGTAAATAAAACTGCGCCTGATCCTGTGCGATGAGGTTGGCGGTACGGCGCACATCCAGTTGCAGACGGGTGCTGATACTGATGCTGACGGTGGCAGCGATGGTGACGATGAGCAGTGCGGTGATGATGGCAACACCGCGCTGGCGTTTGGCACCGGCTGGAGAGGTCGTTCTGGAACGGGATAAAAGCATCTTCAGGTTAATTAATTCATCGCGTACAGCCGACGAATTTCCCCCCAGTCGTTCAGTTTTAAAATGATCTCAATGGCAAAAAGTTCTGTGCTGTTGTCGCCGGTGGCAGTATTTAGTGGCGGCCATTGCTCGCTCCATTTGCCGTTCTGATCGAGATAACGTAGCGTGACTTCGTCCACGTTATCGATAAGCGTGGTTTTTTTCGGTGTTATTCCCGGTGCTCTGTCCAGCTGTGGCCATTGCAGCCTGACCAGTTTTTCATCGTCAAACTGATAGGCGACGCGCAGCAGGGTGCTGCGTAACAGGTTGGCGGGGTTAACGCGTCCGCCACGGGTAAATTCAACCAGGTTGTCGATGTTGGCACCGGCGGTCAGGGCGGGTTTAATGTTGCCGTATTCATCACGGATGGCACGTGGCACCAGTTGTGAAAAGTCACGGCTGATTACCGAGATGCTCTGTTGTATCTGTTGCAGTCTTTTCAGGGCGTGTTCGGATGACTGGCTGTTGTCTATCACATTGGCCAGACCGCCATAAGCCATGATGGCCATGATGGCGAAAATGATGCTGGCGATGAGCAGTTCCAGCAAGGTAAAGCCCCGCTGTTTGTTTGCTGGAAAAGAGTGTGGATTAGCGATTTGCATAGCCGGTCAGCGTGCTCAGGTTTTTTTCCCGGTCTTTGTCCTGGTAAACGGTAAAGGTTACCTGTCTGGCGTTTTCATCTTCTGTTTTTTTCGTGGTGCGCGTCCAGTACCATTCCGTGCCGGCCATTTCTGTTGAGCCTTTTTTGTCGCCGGTAGCAGGAAATTCCTTGCTAATACGAATTTGTGTGAGCTCGTTAACGGCTACCCAGTGTGCCAGTGTTTTGCTTTTTAAATAACCGACACTGCTGGCCTGTGTGCCTGATGTGCTGAGCAGTGCCGCCAGAGAAATAGCGATGATAGTCAACGCCACCATCACCTCGATCAAAGTAAAGCCTCTGTTTTTTTTATGGGTCATGGCGTTCAATATGAAAGGATGAAAAAATTATTCATTATTTCTAAAGCTCACTAATTTCGGTTTTAAGCGAGCCATCAAAAGCGCCGCGAACAAAATAGCTTTCCTCAATGCCTAAGATATAAAACCGGACCTCAAATTCAGGTGTGATCTCGCCACTGGATAACAGGTAGATTTGAGGTTTGGTTTTTTTGCTGTCTTCTTTTTCATCGTTATCGGCACCCAGCTTGGCATCAACATTGAGATCCAGCTTTTGTCCTGACGGGGCACTGGATGCCGGGTCGATGACAATTTCGGTGTCTTCCAGACTTACTTCCACTTCCATGTCCAGTGGCAGCTCACGTTGTCGCAGAATTTTGTCATCGCTTAATGGCTGCCACTGGTTTTTGTTGAAACGCAGAAAGCGATAACCGTCGAGAAAAATCTCGAGGCCGTATTCTTCACCGCGCAAAATGGATTCTTCCAGCGCCAGCTGCACCAGTCGCTCCATGCGCTGGGCTTCTTTTTTAATAATGTCTTCAGGGGAATCGCTGCGGATAGCCAGCGTGGTGTAGGTGAAGAGAATGGCGACGATAACAACGACGACCAGCAGTTCCAGCAGGGTGAAACCGTGTGCCCGGCTAAAATAACGGCCGGGAGTTGCTGGTCTGGTTTCTGGCCTGTAGACGTTTGCCTGCATGTTTATCGGCAAGCCTCGTTAGTAGAAGAAGGGTAGCGTTGCGTGGTTTAATCCTGATCCCATGAGCCGATGTCTTTGTTCGGGCCGTCGCCACCGGGTGCGCCATCGGCACCGAGTGAGTAGATGTCGATTTCACCATGTTCACCGGGGTTGAGGTAAAGGTATTCATTGCCCCAGGGGTCCTTGCTCAGTTTTTTGACGTAGCCGCCCTGTTTCCAGTTGGCGGGTTCGGGTGAAGAGGTGGGTTTGGTTACCAGTGCTTCCAGCCCCTGATCAGTGGTCGGGTAGACGTAGTTGTCCAGGCGGTAGATATCCAGTGCGCTGCCGATGGCACGGATGTCATTTTTTGCTTTGGCAACGCGGGCTTTGTCCGGGTTGTCCATGATGCGTGGTACCACAACGCTGGCCAGAATGCCGATGATGACGACCACGACCATGATTTCAATCAGGGTGAAACCGGATTGTTTGTTTTTGATTTTAAAAGGGCGATTTTTAAACTGGCTGATTTTTGACTGATAAAACACGTAACACTCCAAAATGTGTGCAAAAAACTATATTGCACGGGTTAATTTCTTTTAAACTTTAGAAATTGAGCTGAGCCGGGGGCGGAGTCAGTTTAATGACTGCAGTCTGAGAAGATACCGTTGTATGATAAATTGACTCCGGCCCCTGAATATTCCCGTTAGAAGAATAATAATAACAAATGCCAGGCTGACTGCCTACGATAATGACCCCATCTGACTTATTAAAGTTTCGTTACAAGTACCATCCCAGCCATATTTTATGGCTGATTTTGTTTGTACTTTCGTTTGTTCTGCAGACGAACTGGGTCGATACCTGGCGCTTTAATCGTGCGCTGGTTGAGCATGGGCAGGTCTGGTTATTATTTACCGCTCACATCGTGCATTTAAACTGGCAGCACTGGGCGTTGAATATGGGTGGTCTGGCGATTGTTGCTTTTTTCTTCAGTCCGCATGCCAGTGCCAGACAATGGCTGGCGGTGTTGTTTATCTCGGCCTGTGTTATTAACGTTGGATTATGGTGGGGGATGCCGGAGATTCGCTCTTATGTGGGGCTGTCGGGCGTGCTGCATGGTCTGTTTTTATACGGTGCGTTGCGTGAAATTCGTTTTTATCCCACCAGTGGTTATGTGCTGACGATGGCGCTGTTGGCAAAACTGGCCTGGGAGTTTTTTAACGGTGCACTGCCGGGTTCGGAAGATATGACCGGTGGCCGGGTGTTGACCGAGGCGCATTTGCTGGGTGCGATAGGCGGTGTTCTGGTGTGGCTGCTGGAAAGTATTAATCGCCGGTTTATTGCCAGAGAAGACTCTCTGTAGTTCAGGCAATGTCTGCCCTGCCAGAGATGATACTTTTGTTCCAGTATGCTGGCACCGGTGAATAAATTGACTCCGACTCCTGAATACGTGAGACTTCGTAATATCAAACCTTTTAATATTGAAACAAGCGCACAAAACCTAAATGCCTGAAGTCATCCCGGACGATTCCATAGGAATTGTCGAAACGCAAATTATTCACTTTTCTGAAGCGCTGACGCTGGAATGCGAGAAAACGCTGAGCGAGTACGATATCGCCTACGAAACTTATGGTGAGTTAAATGCCGATGCCAGCAACGCTATCCTGATCTGCCACGCACTGTCGGGCGACCAGCATGCCGCCGGTTATAACAGCATGGATGATAAAAAACCCGGCTGGTGGGACAGTGCTATCGGGCCGGGCAAGGCCATCGATACCAATAAATTTTTTGTTGTCTGCCTGAATAATCTCGGTGGCTGCAAAGGTTCCACCGGGCCAAATACCATCAACCCGGAAACCGGTAAATACTGGGGGCCGGACTTTCCCATCGTGACGGTGAAAGACTGGACGCTGTGCCAGTACCGTTTCATGCTGGCGCTGGGCATCAAGCACTGGTGTGCTGTGGTTGGTGGCAGTCTGGGTGGTATGCAGGTTTTGCAGTGGACCATCGATTACCCCGATCTGATCAAACATGCCATTGTTATCGCGGCTGCGCCCAAGCTGTCGGCGCAGAATATTGCATTCAACGAGGTTGCACGGCAGTCGATCATGTCCGATCCAGATTTCTGCGAAGGCCATTATCTGGAAAAAAACACCGTGCCGCGCCGTGGCCTGATGCTGGCGCGCATGCTGGGGCACATCACTTATTTGTCGGATGATGCCATGCGCGACAAGTTCGGTCGTGAGCTGCGTGAAGGCAAGCTGAACTTTGGTTTTGATGTCGACTTTCAGGTAGAGAGTTACCTGCGCTATCAGGGGCGGTCATTTGTCGACCGTTTTGATGCCAATACGTATTTGCTGATGACCAAGGCGCTGGATTATTTTGATCCGGCCAGCGAATACAACGATGATCTGGCGCTGGCGCTAAAACAGACCGATGCGCGCTTCATGGTTATTTCATTCACCTCCGACTGGCGCTTTGCCCCCGAGCGTTCGCATGAAATTGTGCGTGCTTTGCTGCGTGCAGAAAAGCAGCTGAGTTATATCGAGATCGATGCCAGGCAGGGGCACGACGCTTTTTTAATTCCGATACCGCATTATATGAACGTGTTTGCCTCACACATGAAAACCATCGCCGGTGAGCTGTCATGAGCGAATCTAAAGTGACAGATATTAATAATAATGATGATGGCTTGCGTGCCGACCTTTCCATTATCGCCGACTGGATAAAAGCCGAAAGCAAGGTGCTGGATCTGGGCTGTGGCGATGGTACCCTGCTGGCATATTTGCGTGATCAGCGTGATGTGCTGGGATACGGCATGGAAATCAGCCCGTTTAATGTTGAAGATTGTGTCGATAAAAACATCAATGTTATTCAGGCCAATCTTAATAACGGCTTGAAAGCCTATTTTACAGATCACAGTTTTGATTACGTGATCATGAGCCAGACCCTGCAGGCCACCGAAAAGCCCGATGAGCTGATCGAAGAAATGTTGCGTGTTGGCCGTGAAGGCATCGTCACTTTTCCCAATATGGCGCATTGGAGCGCGCGCTGGCAGCTGGGCATCAAAGGCGTTATGCCTGTGACAAAAAATCTTCCAAATCAATGGTTTAATACGCCTAACGTGCACCTGTGCACGCTTAATGATTTTGAAGTGCTATGCAAAAAACACGACATCGAAATATTG
>WFOC01000047.1 GCA_015488295.1 Gammaproteobacteria bacterium | reverse complement strand
GGTGATCAACCAGATCACAGATACAGTGAATAACCAGTAAATGCACTTCCTGTATGCGTGCAGTCGATTCAGAAGGCACACGTATTTCTACATCGCCCAGTGACAGACAGGCCGCCATCTCACCACCAGACTTTCCACTCAGGGCGATTACGCTCATGCCGCGTTCGTGTGCGGCATCAATCGCCATGTTGACGTTTTTGGAGTTGCCGCTGGTGCTGATTGCCAGCAGGATGTCACCAGCGTGGCCGAGTGCGGTGACCTGTTTGGAAAAAATCTGCTTGTAGCTGTAGTCGTTGGCAATGGATGTGACCGTGGAGCTGTCGGTCGTCAGGGCGATGGCGGGCAGGCCGGGGCGTTCCATTTCGAAGCGGTTGAGCATCTCGGATGAAAAGTGCTGTGCGTCACCGGCAGAGCCGCCATTGCCGCAGGAGAGTACTTTGCCACCGTTTAGAAAGCACTGGGTGATAGCCTGTGCGCCCAGACTGATCGGTTCGGCCAGTATTTCAGCAGCCAGTTGTTTGGTGCTGATGCTGTCCTGAAAGTTTTTATTTATACGTGAGATTAAATCCATAAAACAGTGCTGTCATTTTTTTATTTATAACTTGAAACATACAATATATAACGTGGTTTAGAAAGCGTTGCTTATCCAGTCAAAACTGTATGACGGTTGCCGGCCGCTAGTTTGATTGCTTTTTGACATCGATACAACATCAAATCGTGCATTTTCGTAGCGAGGATTCTGTTGCAGAAACAATTCGGCCGTGCGGCGTAACTTGCCCTGCTTGGCCGCTGTGATGCTTTCCAGGCCGCCGCCAAAATGATTGTTTTTGCGAAAGCGCACTTCAACAAAAACCAGGATTTTTTTATCGAGCATAATGATGTCTATCTCGCCATGGCGGCAGTGAAAATTTGTTTCAACAAGTTTTAGTCCCTGTGATTTAAGGTAGGCGCAGCAGGCTGCTTCAGCATCTTCTCCCTGTTTTAGATGTGCGGCTTTCAATACTGTTGAGGCGAAACCTGATGCCCGTCCTCGCTGTTGCCTGTTTTTGCTGCGACTGTTTTCGGTATGGCGGGTTCAAAATAGACAGGCCGGCCACGTTTGAATTTTGCCCACAGCAGTTTGCGGGTGATGCGGTTGTATTCGTCCAGGCGGATGTTGCCGGTCTGTCCGTCATAATAAGCAAAATCCTTGTTTTCCAGGTAATCGAGATTGTAGATCAGGTGGTAAGCGTCGATGCCGAGTGCAAACAGGCGGGTGAAGCTTTCCTGTTGTGGCCAGTTCTGGTGGAATACTTTTTTCAGTGGTGACGTGTTCTGTAATATCCAGGGCAGGTCGCAGAAAATCAAACCGTTCAGGTCACGGTCAAGTTCGCGGTTGATTTTTCCGGTGTAAACGTGAGAGGTTGAATACACCGGCAGGCCGGAGGCGTGATGAAATTTAAAGGCGGGCATGATGCTGCGCGCTGAACGCGGTGTGGCGGCGAGGAAAATCATATCGATATCCTGGCGGCGGTATGGCACGCTGTAGGCTTTTCTGCCGATGATGTTTTCCAGCTTGCGATGGCGGATGCTGCTTTGGTCGAGATTGAACATGGCCCGAACCGGGCGGCGGTAATCATTGGTGTTGGTGGCGTAGTCGGCTTCGGTCATTACCTTGCCGCCAAGCTCGATATAACGTTTGCTGAATGCGTGGTCGAGTCGCCGCCCCCATTCGCTGTCCGGGTAGAAAACGGCGGCGCGTTTTTTACCCTGCAGGATGGCCAGTTCGGCTACCTGGTGTGCTTCGTCTTCGGGCGACAGGCCGAACTGAAACAGGTTTTCGGTGGTGTTAAATACATTTTCGGCATAGTTTAAAGTTAACACCGGTATCTCGAGTTCACGTTGCTGCGCCAGCTGATTAATGGCTGTTTTATTAAGCGGGCCGATGATATTGGTCGCGCCGTTTTCGATAGCCTGCTGATAAAGCTGGTTGAAGGTTACGTCCTTGTCGCTGTTGTCATAAAAATCGATGACCGGTTTGATGGTGGTGTTTGCATCAGAATAGTATGCGCTCAAAAAACCGTTTTTGATATTGGCGCTGACTTTTGCCAGATCGCCGTGCATGGGCAGAATGATGGCGATATGTTTTCTTTGTGAAATATCATCCTGGTAGATGTTGATCAGTGTTGATAAAAAGTTTTCGTTTGCCGGGTGGGCGGGGTGCCGGGTACCCCAGTCGAGCAGCTCGTTTTCCAGCTGGCTGATATTTTTCTGGCCGCTGCGCATGACTCTGGCCAGGTCCAGCCAGCCATTAATGGTGACGTTACTGCTGCGCTGCTTGCTTAACTGTGTACGCGACAGGCTGGAAAGTGCCGCCCAGATTTTCCGGTTGTTTCTGTTTTTTGCTTTTTGGCCGGTAATGTAACTGTCTAGCTGTACCCGGCGGTCGACCGCGAACATGTAGTTGCCCGATAAAAAGTCGAGGTCGGCTTTCAGGGCATAATATTGAATCTGTTGTTCGCGGGTGACAGGCCGGGTTTCAGCGATGAGCTGGCTGGCAAGTTCAGCGTTTTTTTCATTGATAGCGATTTCGGCACTGAGCAGTAACACGGTTGCCGCTTCAATGCTTGCGGTGGTTTCATTAGCGGCCGGGCGGTTTTGTTGTTTCTGCTGCAGGATGTTCAGTTGCTGTCGGGCAAGCTCGATCTTACCGGCTTCGATATAAAGCTGTGCTGCCTGTGCGCGGTATCTGAACTGCTCGGCTTCGCTGTCGCTGTCTTCTGCAAGTTCCAGCAAGGTTGTTGCTTCATCGCTTAAGTTTGCCTGCTTCTCGGTGACAGGTTTTGTCTGCTCGACAGACTTCTGCTGGGGTTTTACCGGTCGTGTGTCACAGGCGGAAAGTGCGGCGATGCAGAGCAGTAAAAATATTTTTAAAGTAAGTGATTTCAAGATGGTATCAGGCAGTTTGTGGGGTATCATTAAAAGCAGTAACGGTGGTCAGTAAAGCAATGGTAAGTATGTTTTGTGGGGCTATATGTGTCAATCGAAAAGTTAGGCGAAGCGTTGGTCAAAAATGTCAGAAGAAGCATCAGAAAACAAGCATATTTCACGCACAACCTGTGTCGTTCCGGGCACATTGTATCTGGTTGCCACGCCGATAGGTAATCTGGCTGATATCACGCAGCGCGCCACCGAGGTGCTGGCGCAGGTGGATATTATTGCGGCGGAAGATACCCGGCATAGTCAGCGATTGTTATCCTGTCTTGGCATTAAATCGAAGCTGGTGGCCTACCACGAGCACAATGAAGATCGCATGACAGGCAGGCTGCTTGATGAGCTGGCAGCGGGCAAGTCGGTTGCGCTGATTTCTGATGCAGGCACACCGTTGATCAGCGACCCCGGTTATCGCCTGGTAACGCAGGGGCACGATCAGGCTGTCAGTATCGTGCCGGTGCCGGGTGTGTGTGCAGCGATAGCCGCGTTGAGTGCGGCGGGTCTGGCGACGGATGCGTTCGCTTTTGAAGGTTTTCCGCCAGCGAAGCAGGGCGCACGCCTGCATTTTCTGGAGCCACTGGCGCTGCAGCCGCGCACTATGATTTTTTATATTTCCTGTCACCGTATTATCGAAACCTTAAAAGATATGTGTACGGTGTTTGGTGAGAAAAGGCGTGCCACTTTTGCGCGGGAACTGACCAAGACCTTTGAAACGATAAAGCGTGCAACGTTATCCGACCTGGTTGCGTGGGTTGAGTCAGATGATAATCAGCGCAAAGGCGAGATTGTGCTGGTGGTCGAAGGTAAAGCGGCAGAAGCGGCAGACGGTACACAGCTTGATCATTATCTGTCGGTGTTGCTTGCTGAACTGCCGGTGAAACAGGCGGTTAAATTGACCGTGAAGCTGACGGGTGAAAATAAAAATGACATCTATAAACGTGCGCTGGAACTGAAAGATTCCTGAGTTTATGTCAGCTGTTTTAAAAAAAGTGCGGTCACTCTTTTCAGCTTTCCTGTTTTTAAGTCTGTTCGTTTTTGCAAATGCTCATGCTGAAAACGACAGGGCTTTTTTCTGGCAGGTAACGTCAAAGCAGGCAACGGTTTACCTGATGGGTTCAATACATTTTGCCGATAAAAGTTTTTATCCATTAAGACCGGAGATAGAAGCGGCTTTTCAGCGCAGTGATGCACTGGTGGTGGAACTTGATATTAGCAAGGCTGATGATGGGGTGTATAACCGGCTGCTGGCGCAACGTGGCATGTATAAAAATGGCGGCAGCATCAAGGATGCGTTATCTGAAGAAACCTGGCTGCAACTGCGTCAGCGTCTGCGTTATTTGAATGTGCCGTATGATTCGGTGAAAGGTTACAGGCCCGGTGTCATGGTGCTGACCCTGAGTGCGCTTCAGGTGATGCGCATGGGTTTTGATCCGGCGCTGGGCATCGACATCTACTTTTTGTCAAAGGCCGGTCAGAAAAAAATTATCGAGCTGGAATCGCTGGAACAGCAGTTAAACCTTTTTCTGGATATTCCCAATGGTGATCTGCTGCTAAAAGAAAGCCTGTATTCACTGGATGAAGCCGAGTTGTTGATGGCCGAGATGGTGCGCTACTGGAAAGACGGTGATGAAAACAAAATGAACAGACTGCTGTTTGAAGATGCGCTCAATGATTATCCGGCGTTTAGCGAAATATACGACAAACTGTTCTACGACAGAAATGCCAGCATGACGCAGAAAATCGAAGCCATGTTAAAGCAGCCGGGGTGTTACTTTGTTGTTGTCGGCAGTGGGCACTTGATTGGCGACAGGGGAATTGTTAGTGCGCTGCGGCAGAGGGGGTATGGTGTGGAGCGGCATTAATGAATAATGAATAATGAATAATGAATTTTAAAACAAGCACCTTGTAGAGAAAAAAGTGTTTTTACGTTTTTAATTTTTCACTTTTCATTATTCATTTTTCATTGCCTTTAACAAAGTTAAAGGCCAAGCTTTTTCTCGAGGTAGTGGATATTGGTGCCGCCCGCCTGAAAGTTTGCATCCGCCATAATCTCTTTATGTAACTCGATATTGGTGTTGATGCCGGTGATGCTGATTTCGTCGAGTGCGCCCTGCATGCGTGCCAGTGCAATCTCTCTGTCATTACCGTAGGCAATCAGCTTGCCGATCATTGAGTCATAATGTGGTGGCACCACGTAACCGCCGTAAATGTGTGTGTCGACACGAATGCCTGGGCCGCCGGGCGGATGGTAGCGCTCGATCTTTCCGGGTGAGGGAACGAATGTTTTGCTGTGTTCGGCGTTGAGGCGGCATTCGATGGCGTGGCCACGGATCTCGATGTCACTTTGTTTCAATCGCAGTTCGTCACCGGAAGCGATATACAGTTGCTCCTTGATGATGTCGACACCGGTGATCATTTCAGTGACCGGGTGTTCGACCTGCACGCGGGTGTTCATCTCGATGAAATAGAACTCGCCGTCCTGGTATAAAAATTCGAAAGTACCGGCACCGCGATAGTTGATCTTGTTGCAGGCATCGACGCAGCGCTGGCCGATCTTTTTGCGTTGCTTCGGCGTAATGCCGGGTGCAGGCGCTTCTTCTACCACTTTCTGGTTGCGGCGCTGCATCGAACAGTCGCGTTCACCGAGGTGGATGGCGTTGCCCTGGCCGTCGGATAAAACCTGTATCTCGACATGGCGTGGTGTTTCCAGATATTTTTCCATGTACACCATGCTGTTGCCGAAGAAGGTGCCGGCTTCCTGCTTGGTGAGGGCGATGGAGTTGGTCAGCGTGGCATCGGAATGTACCACGCGCATGCCGCGACCACCGCCGCCGCCAGCTGCCTTGATGATGATCGGGTAACCGATCTTGTTGGCCAGTTTTAAATTGGTGTCGTTGTCGTCGCCCAGCGGGCCGTCCGAACCGGGCACGCAGGGTACGCCGGCGGCTTTCATGGCTTCGATGGCGGCGACCTTGTCGCCCATGATGCGAATGGATTCGGGTTTCGGGCCGATGAAAATAAAGCCGCTGTCTTCCACGCGCTCGGCAAAATCAGCATTCTCCGAAAGAAAGCCGTAACCGGGGTGGATGGCGACGGCATCGGTGACTTCAGCGGCGCTGATAATCGCCGGCACGTTCAGATAACTTTGATCAGACGGTGCCGGGCCGATGCAGACCGACTCGTCGGCCAGTCGCACGTGTTTCAGGTCGCGATCCGCTTCTGAGTGAACCGCAACGGTTTTTACGCCGAGCTCACGGCAGGCGCGCAGGATACGTAATGCAATTTCGCCGCGATTGGCGATAACAACTTTGGATAACATAAAACGGTGCCTTATTCGATAACGATAAGAGGTTGGCCGAACTCAACAGGTTGAGCGTTTTCAACAAGAATGGCTTTTACTACGCCGGACTTGTCTGCTTCGATCTGGTTGAGAATTTTCATGGCTTCGATGATACATACCGTGTCGCCTTCGTTGACGGTGTCGCCGACTTTGCAGAAGGCGGGTGCGCCGGGTGAGGCCGATGTGTAGAAAGTGCCGACCATCGGTGCGTTGATGGTGTGACCGCTGATAGCGCAATTATCGGCACTGTCTTCTGTATCGGCAGCTGCTGCCGGTGCAGGTGCGGGCGCGGGTTCCGGTGCGGCAGCAAATTGCTGCATCGGCATTTGCATTTGCATTGGCATTGCAGCGCCTGAAGTCGGGTAGCGTGAAATGCGTACTGATTCTTCGCCTTCGTTAATTTCGATTTCTGCAATACCGGATTCTTCCAGCAGCTCGATTAATTTTTTTACTTTACGAATATCCATGAGTGATACCTTTGGGCTGGTCGCCCCGTTTTAATTGTTTGTGTGTAAGTGTTTGACGGCTGCCAGCAAGGCCAGTTCATAACCTTGAGCGCCAAGGCCCGAGATAACGCCAACAGCAATGTCAGAAAAATAGGAATGTTCACGAAACTCTTCGCGGGCGTGAACATTGGATAAGTGAATCTCGATAAATGGAATATCAACACCGCTCAGAGCATCGCGCAGTGCGATACTGGTGTGGGTAAATGCGGCCGGGTTGATGATGATAAAACGTACATTGTTCCGGGCGGCCTGGTGTATGCATTCAATCAATTCCGCTTCGGCGTTGCTTTGCACACTTTTCAGGCTGAGATTGTTGTCGGCCGCCATCTGAGACAGCTTGCTGTTGATGCTGTCGAGCGTATCCGAGCCATAATGCTTCGGTTCGCGGGATCCTAACAGATTCAGGTTGGGGCCATTGATGATGAGTAAATCAGGCATTATTTGTGTGCTTGCGGGCCGATTTCAGGCGAATGTAATATCGTATGGACGATTCTGCATAAAAATTGGCTAAATGTCCACTATTTCGGCGAATTAGTCGCGAAATTCGTGAAATGGCTCAGGTTCTATAAAATTAAAGCTGAATGCCGCGTTCGGCCAGTAATTCTTCTGCGCGTATCTTGCTTAGTTCTCCCATGATCGTGTAGCTAATTTCGCCGTCGCGATTGATGAGAACACTGTATGGCAGGGCACCGATGCCGTTTCCGTAACGTTTGGCGAGCAGCACACCTTCGTCCTGAACCACCAGTGAGGGGTAGTTCATGCCGACTTCTTCAACATAGTCACGCACTGCGTCTTCGTCATCAATGGCGATGCCGATGATCTGAAAGCCCTGGTCGCCGTATTCTCTCTGTAATTCGATAAAGTGCGGGATTTCTTTTTTGCAGGGTGGGCACCAGGTGGCCCAGAAATTAAGCAGAATTAATTTGCCTTCCCACTCCTTGATGTTGCGCATGTCACCGTTTAAATCCAGCGCGGCAAACTCCGGACGCTGCTGACCAAGGGCGGCGTTGACCTGGGTTTTTACCTGTGGCTGATTAAAGCTTTTTTGTAGCGCGTAACCGCTGCTGCCGGCAACAACAACGGCGGTGATAAATAGTATGATATTTTTCATTGTATACAAAAGATAATTTTTTTAGCTCGGTGCGAGGCATTGTATCTGAAGCTTTCAGTGAACCGCAGGGGGAGTCAATTAGCCTGATTAGCGTTGCTTGACAATAACTGTCGTTTGTTAAATTGGCTCCGCCCCCCGTGGTTTTCTGTCCGGGTTAATTCAAAGCCCGCTTAATATGTGCACTAAACTCTTCGGCTTTTACAAAACCCACCACCCGGTAGTTTTTACGCTCGATACCATCCGTGCCAAAAAACATGATGGAAGGTGGCCCGATGATGCCGAAATGTTTGTAAAGTGCGGTGTCGATGTCATCGTTTGCGGTGACATCTGCCTTGAGTAAAACAACGCCTTCCAGAGCCTGTTGTACTGCCGGATCAGAGAAGGTAAACATTTCCATTTCCTTGCAGGAAACACACCAGTCCGCGTAGAAGTCCAGCATTACTGGCTTGCCTGCGGCTTTGGCTTTTGCCAGCTCCTTGTTCAGGCCATCGACACCTTTTATTTTGATGAAGTTCAGTTTTTCGGTTTGTACCACAGCGCCCGATGAGCTGCCGGAACTGATATTCAACCCTTTTAACGGCTGGAATACATTGCGGTTGCCGCTTGCCAGACCCAGCAGGATGATGATGCCGTAGATCAGCAGCAACATGCCCAGACCTTTCCACAGCTTCTTCCAGCCACTGCTGTTTTCACCCAGAGCATCAATTGCGCCCATGTAGATAGCAGAGACAATCATCAGCGCGCCCCACAGGAACATGGTGGCATAAACCGGTGCTACGCGTTCCAGCAGCCAGATGGCGAGGCCGAGTAATAACACGCCGAACACGGCTTTGACCGCATCCATCCAGGCACCGGCTTTGGGCAGGAACTTGCCGGCGGAGGCACCGATAACCAGTAGCGGTGCGCCCATGCCCATACTTAATGAGAACAGTGCCATGCCGCCAAGCACGGCATCACCTGTTTCGGCAATATAAATGAGTGCGCCAACCAGTGGTGCGGTAACGCAGGGGCCAACGATGAGCGCAGACAGAAAACCCATGATGGCAACACCGGCGATATTACCGCCCTGCTGGCTGTTACTGATGTTAACCAGCTTGCTCTGTATGCTGGCAGGCATCTGTAATTCATAAAAACCGAACATGGAAAATGATAGCGCGACAAAGATAGCGACAAAACTGCCGATGATCCACGGATTCTGGAACCATGCCTGGATGTTTTCACCGGACAGTCCTACCAGAATGCCGACGATGGTATAGGTCATCGCCATAGCCAGCACGTAGACCAGTGAAAGATAAAAAGCCTTGCGGGTGGTCATGTCTTCACCCTGACCGACAATGATGCCGGACAGGATAGGAATCATCGGGAACACGCAGGGGGTGAATGCCAGCAGTAAACCTGCACCGAAGAAAATGAGCAGGGTCAACCAGGTGTTACCACTGCTCAGGGCGTTGAACATTTCGTCCTGTTCGGAGATCTGCTCGGAGCCTGTGGCAGGGGGCTGTTCGATGATGGCGGCCTGTGCTGCCGAGATCGGTGAAATTTTTACCGTGAATTTTTTGGTCTGCGGCGGGTAGCAGATGCCGGCGATTTCCGAGCAGCCCTGGTACTTAACCTTGAAAGTGACTTCTTTGTCACCATCGTTATCAAATGTATAGGGCAGCGTGGCGTAGGCAGAGTCATGGAAAACATAAAGTGTCTTGTTGAAGATGGGATCATCTTTTGCATCGCCGGGCGGCATTATCAGCGGTTTTGCCTGAAAACCTGAATCAACGCCGATTTCGTCTGTCGTAATCTTCACTTTATCGCGATACAGGTAATGACCTTCCGCGATTGCCCAGGTAACCTTGAACTGTCCCGGCTGCGAGTCGTAGTTGATCTGAAAGGCATCATCAGGATCGAGAATATCATCCTGACCACCGCCAAGACTGTCTAACAGATTAAAGCCGCCTTCGGCAGAAACAGGTAAACTAAAGATAAGTAGCAGGAAAAATGAAAATAGTGGTTTCAAAGATTTTGACATGTTATCCGAGCGTCTCAACAGGTTGTGGTTTGGGCGAAATTTCGTGTTACTTAGACATAGCAAATGCTACAGGTTCAAAAAATAGCGGTGGTATGACTAATGTTATTAATGGCTGATTCTAGCAAATTCGACCTTAATACTATCTTAAATTGTAAAATTGAAAGTAAAAGAGCAAACAATGATTAGAAACTGGCCAATATTATTTATTATTATTCCACTGGTGGAGCTGTATGTCATTATCGCTGTGGGTGAAGAAATCGGCGCATTCTGGACGGTGATCCTGGTGCTGCTGACTGCCGTCATCGGTGTCAGTCTGCTGCGCATACAGGGTATGAGTACTTTACTGCGGGCGCAGCGCAACATGGCACAGGGTGCGATTCCCGCCATGGAAATGATTGAAGGCATCGCCCTGGCAGTCGCCGGTGTGTTGCTGATCACGCCGGGGTTTATCACTGACAGCATCGGTTTTCTGCTGTTGATTCCTGCCAGCCGGCAGGCCATCATTCGTTATATCGTGGCAAGGTCTACGATACGGACGAGTTTTCACGGCCAGTCTACGCAGTGGCAGTCAGGCCATCAGCCGTCTCCCGGCCCGGATTCAGCTGATGGTAAACCTCCGAAGAAAGTCGGTCGTACCATCGAGGGTGAATATCGGCGTGAGGATTAACGATACGGTAAATTGTTGAAAAAAATTAAAACCTGATTGTTCACAGATAAATGCGGATAAAATCTTTTTTGCTTTTAAAACATCTGTGTTTCTCTGTGTTCATCTGTGGATATAAATTTTTTATTATTTCACGCCTTTACCCTTGTAATCATCTGATTCGACCGCATTAGTCAAACCATCAAGACTTTTGGGGAAAATATAAGGGCTTACGCCTTGACTCCACAGGTTTCGTCATTATGATTAGCACTCATCGAGAGAGAGTGCTAAAGCTCAGAAATTAACCATATCCAAATCAGAGGAACAGAAAAAATGAAAATACGTCCATTACATGACCGTGTTGTCGTAAAACGTATGGAAGAAGAACGCACCAGCGCTGGTGGCATTGTGATTCCAGATTCAGCGACTGAAAAACCAGCAGAAGGCGAAGTCATTGCCGTTGGTAACGGTAAAGTGAACGATGCGGGTGAAGTACGCGCGCTTGACGTTAAAGTTGGCGATAAAGTTTTATTTGGCAAGTATTCAGGCACAGAGATCAAGATTGGCGGTGAAGAAGTTCTGATCATGCGCGAAGAAGATATTTTAGGTGTCATAGCATAAACAGCTGTTCCATCGAAACAAACATTAAGTATTAAGAGGATTTAAATTATGTCAGCAAAAGACGTACGTTTTGGCGATGATTCACGTAGCCGCATGGTTAACGGTGTAAACATTCTGGCCAATGCAGTAAAAGTTACATTAGGCCCGAAAGGTCGCAATGTTGTATTAGAAAAATCATTTGGCGCACCAACCATCACTAAAGATGGTGTTTCTGTTGCTAAAGAAATCGAGCTGGAAGACAAGTTCGAAAACATGGGTGCACAGATGGTGAAAGAAGTTTCATCACAAACATCTGATATCGCCGGTGACGGCACCACCACTGCGACTGTACTGGCGCAGGGTATTGTTCGTGAAGGCATGAAATCTGTTTCTGCCGGTATGAATCCAATGGATCTGAAACGCGGCATCAACAAAGCCACCACAGCGGCTGTTGAAGCATTGAGAAAATTATCAAAGCCCTGTGCCACCACTGATGCGATTGCACAGGTTGGAACTATCTCTGCAAACTCTGATTCAAGTGTCGGTGCCATCATCGCTGAAGCCATGGACAAAGTTGGTAAAGAAGGCGTGATCACTGTTGAAGAAGGCACTTCTTTAGAAAATGAACTGGACATCGTTGAAGGTATGCAGTTTGACCGTGGTTACCTGTCGCCTTACTTCGTGAACGACCAGGAAAATATGACAGCTGATCTGGAAAATCCGTTCGTCCTGTTATTTGACAAGAAAATTGCAAACATCCGTGAACTGCTGCCAACACTGGAAGCCGTTGCCAAAGCCAGCCGTCCACTGCTGATTGTTGCAGAAGACGTTGAAGGTGAAGCACTGGCAACACTGGTTGTTAACAGCATGCGCGGCATCGTGAAAGTTTGTGCGGTTAAAGCGCCTGGCTTCGGTGATCGCCGTAAAGCTATGATGCAGGATCTGGCGGTACTGACCAATGCAACGGTTATCTCGGAAGAAGTTGGCCTGTCATTAGAAAAAGCCACGCTGGATGACCTGGGTACAGCAAAACGTATCACTGTTTCAAAAGAAAACACAGTGATCGTTGACGGTGCCGGTTCAGCCAAAGACATCAAAGCACGCGTTGATCAGATCCGTACCCAGATCGAAAACGCAACTTCAGAATACGACATCGAAAAATTACAGGAACGCGTGGCTAAATTAGCCGGCGGTGTTGCCGTAATTAAAGTTGGTGCTGCGACTGAAGTTGAAATGAAAGAGAAAAAAGCACGCGTCGAAGATGCACTGCACGCAACCCGTGCAGCGGTTGAAGAAGGTGTTGTACCTGGCGGCGGCGTAGCACTGATTCGTGTTTGTGCAGCGGTTGATAAAGTAACCGGTGACAACCACGACCAGGATGTCGGTATCGCCATCGCACGTCGTGCAATGGAAGATCCATTGCGTCAGATCGTGGAAAATGCCGGTGACGAAGCCTCTGTGGTATTAGCAAACGTGGCAGCGAAAAAAGGTAACTACGGTTACAACGCAGCCACTGGCGAATACGGCGACATGATCAAGATGGGTATTCTTGATCCAACAAAAGTAACCCGCACAGCACTGCAAAACGCAGCCTCTGTTGCCGGCCTGCTGATCACAACCGAATGCATGGTTGCAGACATTCCTCAGGAAGCTGCTGCACCTATGGGCGGTGGTGACATGGGCGGCATGGGTGGAATGGGCGGCATGATGTAGTGCGACGAGAGTCGCTAAGGTAGTTAGCCTTTTCTGTACTACTACGCCTTAACCGGTAAAGCAGAAAAAACTAGCATTATAATAATCCGGTCGTCCGGGTCTTTAAACAGCCCGGACTTCCGGATAACTTTAAGTAGTTATCTGGGATTTCGGGTCGTTTTCTACGACCCGATACTCCTTTTCAATTGAGCATTCCTGTTTTAAACGAGGGTGGAAACACTCCTGTCAATGATGCAGAGATGGTCGGGTTTATGTTGCTAGCTAACTAGCTAGTATGGCGTAAGCCAATTCAATGATTGTTCATTTTGAACTTTTCTTTTATTCAATGCGTTAACCAAAGATTCGACTTGTCGAGTTCTCTGTTAACTATTTGTTATTAAGAAAAACTTGTTCAAAAAGCGAACCTATTGTTCAGCCAATAGTAGTCTAGGGATAGTGCATAACTGGTAACGGTTTTGTGCGAAGCTTCCTGACAATGTAACCCCGTGAGGGAATATCTGATTGTGAAATTGGATAGTCGATTCTGCCAGCTACAAGGCGGATGAGGTACTAGGCTGGGTGATATGGCTAACATATGTGAACTGCTGATAAATTCCGTCAACCGCGAAGAGCTAAAGTAGCTGTTAAGCTCTAACCAAAAGGTGTGTGGTGGGTCATTTTCTTTACATCTGGAAATGCGCTGATATTTCACCATCGGAAGATAGGCAGAGCCTAAATCACTCTTGTCATTGAATTGGAACTCGGTAAGCCCAAATCTCCGCCCTTTCTTTGAAAAGGCAGGTGAGCCGCAAGGCGAACTGTTGGAGGTGTGGGTAAAGGAGAGCAGAAAAAGCGAATGTCATTCTGTAATGGGATGAATAGGGGTTGAAATATTATCCTGCGCGAAAGCGTGCAGACTTCTGCTTGGTCTTTAATCGCGTGAAAACGTGTAAAACCACCCAAAAGAAAATTGGATTGATGTGAATTAACCCAAATTTTCACTAAAACGAGCCCTTGTGGGATGAAGATAATTCTCCCTCAGGGGAGTTGCGTTCTCTTCATTCTGCTAGGGCTTTTCTTTTAAAGCAATAGGAGAATAGCAAGATGAGTATACGACAACAAGTTGTACCTGCGTTTTCCCGCCGACCGGAACACTGGCACGCCATAAACTGGCAGCAAGTGCATCAACAGGTGAGGGGGCTACAGGTACGAATCGCGAAGGCGACAAAAGAGGGACAGTTTCACAAAGTAAAAACTTTGCAAAGACTGCTCACTCGTTCGTTTTCTGCCAGAGCATTGGCAGTGAAACGAGTCACAGAAAACCAGGGCAAGAATACGCCCGGTGTTGATGGCGAAAGTTGGGATACTCCTGATGCCAAATGGCAAGCCATAGATCGGTTAACGCGCAAAGGTTACAAACCTAAGCCGTTACGTCGTGTTTATATTCCAAAAGCAAACGGTAAACGCCGTCCGCTTGGAATACCAACGATGCTGGATAGAGCAATGCAGGCTTTGTACCTGTATGCGCTCGAACCAGTATCGGAAACAATGGCAGACCGAAATTCTTATGGTTTTCGTCCAAGGCGTTCCACAGCGGATGCGATTGAGCAGGTTTTTATCTGTCTTAGTCGTAAAAATTCCGCACAGTGGGTACTAGAGGGCGATATTAAAGGGTGTTTCGACAATATCAGTCATGAATGGCTTTTATCCAATGTTTTACTGGATAAGGCTGTGTTAAAGAAATGGCTGAAAGCTGGATACATGGAGTCTAACCGGCTACATCCAACAGAGGCGGGGACTCCACAAGGTGGAATAATCTCGCCAGTTTTAGCTAACTTGGCGCTTGATGGTTTGGAAGAGGTGCTCGAATCCCATTTTGGGGTAAAGAACACCAAGAAAAGCTACAAGCACAAAGTTAACTATGTGCGTTATGCGGATGACTTTATTATTACAGGAATCTCGAAGGAGTTGCTGGAAAATGAAGTTAGACCAATCGTTGAAGCCTTTATGGCAAAACGAGGGCTGACACTCTCTGAAGAGAAGACAGTCATAACACATGTTTCTGATGGGTTTGATTTTCTTGGACAGAATGTTCGCAAGTACAACGAGAAGCTTTTAATTAGTCGATCCTGAAATATACATAACCTGCTGATTTTTCATAAGTAATCATCGAAAGATGATAGAATAAACGTCCAGAAAAACCCCTAAAGCAAGAGAAAACTGGACG
>WFOC01000046.1 GCA_015488295.1 Gammaproteobacteria bacterium | reverse complement strand
AGAAAATCGAGCCTGGTTGTTACCGGCCTGAATTTGCGCTGCCAGTTATTTTTGTTTTACGGTTGCCCCTGTTTTGCTGTTAATTTTCTGTAGGGATCTGTTGCATTGATCACTAAAAACGTTTTTGAATCAGGTCGTCTGGTTGTTGCTTGCTTTAGCGATGTTGTGACCATGGCGGAGCTTGAAAAGTATTTTTACTGGCTGGTTGAGCACCATGGTGCCGAGATCAAGGAAGACTTTTCACAGCTTATTTATTCATCTGATTTGAAGAAGGTGGATGTTCAGGTGAGCGACGTGCAGCGCCTGTCTCATTTGCGGGCCACTGTTGGCCTTAGTAGCAGTAGCTCTAATCTGGCGCTGGTCATTCCCAATCTTAAGTATTACTGGATGGCAAAGCTCTATCAAACCCTGTCAAAAAGCTCGCATATTAATACTCGTATTTTTCGGGATGTGGATGATGCTTTTTCCTGGATGGGTTTTGATAACCCCCTGAATAAATAATCTTCGTCTGTTCTTTTCATGGCCGGGCTTTTATTTATGCTATTCTTTCGCCTTTCAATTTTACGTTTGATATTTCATGAAAGACCTCGAGCAACCGTCAAAAACCATCTACCTTAAAGAGTATAAAAAACCTGATTTTCTGATCAGCCATGTCGAGCTTACGTTTGATCTTGGCGAAGAGCAGACACGGGTTTATTCGGTGTTACAGGTAACAAGAAATACATCCGATGAAGCCGCGCCATTGATTTTGATGGGTGAATGTCTTGAGCTGGGTGAAATAAAACTGGATGGTGTTTTACTTGGTAGTAGTGCCTGTGAAGTGACTGATACCCGACTGACGATAGCAGATGTACCGAATCGTTTTTCTCTTGAAATAGAGACTTTTATTAAACCACAGGAAAACTTTTCGCTGGAAGGTTTATATAAATCCAGTGGCAATTACTGTACGCAATGTGAAGCAGAAGGCTTTCGGAAAATCACGTATTTTCTCGACCGGCCTGACGTAATGTCCCTGTTTACCACCACCATTATCGCGGATAAGGAAAAGTATCCGGTCCTGCTTTCAAATGGTAATCCCGAAGATTCAGGGGAAATGGATGATGGGCGACACTGGGCGAAGTGGCGTGATCCGTTTAAGAAACCCTGTTATCTTTTTGCCCTGGTGGCGGGTGATCTGGGTTTTATTGAAGGTCACTACACAACAAAAAGCGGGCGTGATGTGTTGTGCCGTATCTATGTGCAGCACCACAATATCGATCAATGCGATCACGCTATGGTCTCGCTGAAAAAATCGATGCAGTGGGATGAGGAAACCTATGGCCGTGAGTATGACCTGGATGTTTACAATATCGTGGCGGTTGATGATTTCAACATGGGCGCGATGGAGAACAAGGGCCTGAATGTTTTCAATTCAAAATATGTTCTGGCTAAACAGGACACGGCCACAGACACCGATTTTATTGGTATCGAAGCAGTTATCGGTCATGAGTATTTTCATAACTGGAGCGGCAATCGTATTACCTGTCGTGACTGGTTTCAGCTGACACTGAAAGAAGGCTTAACGGTTTTTCGTGACCAGCAGTTCACTGCCGACATGAATGCCGCTGCACCGAAACGTATTGACGATGTAAATGTTTTGCGCAGCGCGCAGTTTGCTGAAGATGCGGGGCCGATGGCGCATCCTATTCAGCCGGAGTCTTACCAGGAAATAAATAATTTTTACACGGTTACCGTGTACAACAAAGGTGCGGAAGTCATTCGCATGATCCACACCCTGATAGGCAAAGAAAAATTCCGCCAGGGCATGGATTTGTACTTTGAAAAACACGATGGTCAGGCCGTTACCATAGAAGAATTTGTCAGCGCTATGGAGGAGGCTGGCCAGGTTGATTTCCAGCAGTTTCGACGCTGGTACAAACAGGCCGGCACACCGGAAATTTCTGTTACTGAAAGTTTTGATGCCGCATCTGAAAAATACACTCTTGAGCTGTCACAGCAAACACCAGCTACTCCGGGACAGGATGAGAAACTGCCTTTCCATATACCGGTAAAAATCAGCTTGATGGATCAGGATGCGAAACTGCTGCCACTGCAGATGGCAGGGCAGTCGCCGGCATCCGGTGCATCAATGGTATTAAACCTTGTGGAACAGCAGCAGCGGTTTGAATTTGAAAACATTAAAACAAAGCCGGTGCTGTCTATTTTGCAAGGTTATTCGGCACCGGTGAAACTGCATTTTGAGCGTGATGATGAAGAGCTGGCTTTTTGCATGGCGCACGAAGCCGATGAGTTTAATCGCTGGGAAGCCGGCCAGCAGTTATCCAGCCGGCTCATTTTGTCGATGGTTGAGTCGATAAAAAAAGGTGAGGCATTAATGCTGCCTGATTATTATGTTCAGGCATGCAAAAAAATTCTGCTGGAAAAAACACTGGATAAAGCATTGATCGCGAGAGCATTGACGCTGCCATCACTGATGTATATCGGTGAGATGTTACCGGTTATTGATGTCGATGAAATTCACCAGGCGCGGGAATTTATTTACTCACAACTGGCGAAAGAATTAAAAGATGAGTTGCTCAATGTTTACCAGGAAAATTCACAGTCCGGTTCGCAGCAGCGGTTTAGTTTGTCACCTGAATCGATGGCAAAACGTTTTCTGAAAAATCAGTCGCTGGCATATTTGATGTATTTGGGCGATCAGGGGGAGTCGTTGGCTGAATTACAGTTTTATGAAGCCGACAACATGACCGATCAGATGGCTGCATTTAAATCACTGGTGCACCACCAGGCAGCGAGCTCAGACAAGGTGCTCGAAGAATTCTATCAGCAATGGCAGAATGATAATTTAGTGATGGATAAATGGTTTTCTGTGCAGGCAACAATTCCGCATGTGTCTTCGATAGCAAGAGTGAAAAAATTATTCGAGCACGCCGATTTTGATATTAAAAACCCGAACCGTGTGCGTTCTTTGCTCGGTGTTTTCAGCGCGGCAAACCCGCTGTGTTTTCACGAGACTGGTGGTTCCGGTTATGAATTACTGGGACGTTATATTGAAACGATTGATGCCATAAATCCGCAGATTGCTTCACGTTTATGCGTGCCGCTGACTCGCTGGAAGCGGTTTAGTGAAGTGCGGCAGGCATTGATGAAAGCGCAGCTGCAACGATTGATTGCCTTGCCTGCTCTTTCGAATGATGTCAGTGAGCTGGTTGAAAAAAGTTTGAAGTAAAAACTTGTATTATTTTTTCGCATTTCAATAAAAACAGCCAGATAAAGATGTTTATGAATTTTACGTTTTAAAAAGATCTGATGGCTTTGTATAAAAGCTGTTTATCTTGTTGTTTTTATTGCTTTAACTGCAGGTTTGTCAGCTCTTCAACCGTCATAAAATTTTACAGTTGTGGGTGCTGTTTGAAATAGTGATTTTAAAAAACATAATGAATTCATTAGCTTGTAGTGTTGGCGTGTTATTTGCTTGTTATACTGTCAGCAGTTTCGTCTTTTGGTGTCGACGATAAGGTTTAGAATAAATACGGTATCTTTTTTATTTGCACGCTTTGTACTAAATGGTTATCAGAATTAAAGTATAGATTTTTGCTGTGTATTTCGTGCGATTGTGCTGTGTTCAGACTACAATCGAGTAAGATGTTGTGATTAAGGCTGATCAATTTGTAGAAATGGAATATTTCAATGCTTGAACAAATTTAAGCTGGAGCTGTAGTTTATGTCGAATGTTGTTTCACTATTCAGTGACACTCAAAAGTATGAAGAAAGACCTGTCGTTGTCCTGGCGGATGATGACCCCTCTATTCGTCTGATGGTGCGCCACGTACTTGAATCTGAAGACTTCGACATTATCGAAGCATCCGATGGTCTGGAAGCAATCAAAGCCGTTGAGAAATATCACCCCGCATTGATTTTGCTTGATGCGGTCATGCCGGGTATTGACGGTTTCACCACCTGCCAGCAGATCAAGGAAAAAGGGTATACCGATATTCCTGTAATGATGATTACCGGCCTGGATGATGATGCTTCTGTGGAAAGAGCCTATGAAGTTGGTGCCATTGACTTTATTACCAAACCAATCAAGTGGGCAGTTCTTAAACATCGCGTGAAGTCTGTGGTGGCAAAAGTTATTGCCGAACGTAAGGTTCAGTTACTGGCCTATCGCGATAATTTAACAGGCCTGCCTAATCGTCTGCTGTTTGCTGATCGCCTGGAACAGGCTGTAAAGCGCTCTGAGCGCAGCCGCACATCAATGGCGCTGATGCTGATTGATATTGACGATTTCAAACTGGTCAACGATTCATTTGGCCATGATGCGGGTGACAAACTAATTAAAGCAGTCGGCGAGCTGATTTCGAAATCGCTGCGCCGCGCTGATACCATCGCAAGACTTGGCGGTGATGAATTTGCAGTTGTTATCGAAGGCATCGATGGCCCGGACGATGCTATTTCTATCGCAGACAATCTGACCACCATACTCGAACATAATGTCCGCCTGGATGATCAGGAAACATACACCAGTGCCTCTATCGGCATCTCGGTTTATCCGGGTGATGGTAAAGATGCACGTACTTTGCTGAAAAATGCAGATACGGCGATGTTCCGCGCCAAAGAAAATGGTCGCCACTGCTTCCAGTTTTACAAGCCGGAAATGAGCGTTAGCGCGATGGAGCGCCTGGATCTGGAAAACAGCTTGAAAGCCGCTTTTGAAAACGATGAATTTCTGATTCATTATCAGCCAATAATTGATATTCATAAGAATGAAGTGGTTGGTGTTGAGGCCTTGTTACGTTGGCAGCACCCTGATAAAGGCATGATACAGCCCGCAGATTTCGTCAATGTTGTTGAGGACTGTGGTTTGATCGTCGCGCTTGGTGAATGGCTGATCTTTAGTGCCTGTAAGCAGGTAAAAGTATGGCATGAAGCCGGTCTGGAAAACCAGAACGTTTCTATCAACCTGGCACCACGCCAGTTTAAGGAGCAGGATCTGGTCGCCCTGTTTACGCAGGCGCTGGCGGAAAACAACCTTGATGGTTCATCCTTGTCTGTCGAAGTAACCGAGCGCACATTAATTGATAACATCGGTGAAGTTGAATCGACACTGAAAAAACTGCGTAGCATGGGTGTGAAAATTTTACTTGATGATTTTGGTACGGGTTATGCCTCACTGGCATATCTGAAAGAGTTCCCGGTTGACGTGGTGAAGATTGACCGCGCTTTTGTGACCGGTATTCCTGATAATGAGGAAGACTCCACCATTGTTGATGCTATTGCCGGCCTTACCCGTGGTTTGAAGCTGGCGTTACATGCAGAAGGTGTTGAAAATGAGCGCCAGCTGAATGTCCTCAAAAGCATCGGTTGTCAGTATGGTCAGGGCTTTTACTGGAGCAAACCTCTGCCGGGCGATGAATATGAGCAGTTCTATATGAACCAGATTTATAACATCGGTTAATAAACGACAGAAGCAAGAGTATTCAAAAAAACCGCCTGGTGATCAAATATCATCAGGCGGTTTTTTTATGATAGCGATAAAGTTATAGGCAAATTGCGTCAAGTTGTTTAAAGTGCGTTGCACAACAACATGAAACCGTTTTTTGTTTATATAAAAAAATAATGAATATATTAATTACAGGTGCCAACAGGGGCATCGGTCTTGAGATGGTTAAATACGCCATGGCACAGGGCTGGCGGGTTTTTGCCTGCTGCCGTAATCCGCACAATGCAGACAGTTTGTTTAACGTTGCAAAACTATCCAATGGACGGATTAGTGTGCACATTGCCGACATGATGGAGCTGGCAACCTTGCAGGCACTGTCGTATGAATTACGAAATGATCCCATTGATATACTGATGAATAATGCGGGTATTTATGGCTCTGATAAAAACACCTTTGGTGCGGTTGATGTCGATAGCTGGTTACAGACTTTTCAGGTAAACAGCATTGCGCCGTTGAAGATGGTCGAGGCTTTTTCCGAACAGTTGCTTATGGGCGAGCGAAAACTGGTTGCCTGTATGAGTAGCAAGATGGGCAGCATGGCAGACAACGGTTATGGCAACAGCTACATTTACCGTTCCAGTAAAGCTGCTTTAAATGCAGTGGTAAAAAGCTTGTCCATTGACCTGAAAGATAAAGGCATCATTTCTGTGGCATTGCACCCTGGCTGGGTGAAAACCGAGATGGGTGGTCCCAATGCAGAAATCACAACACGTGAATGTGTTGAACAAACTTTCAACAATCTGGCATCGTTAACAATAAAAGACAGTGGTCGTTTTATTGATATTGATGGTAGTGATATTCCCTGGTAGTGATGGTTTAAAAAACAGATGTTATTTCCTGATATAGAAAAATTAAAATCGCTGGTAAAAACTGCCGCGAATGAAATTCTGCTTGAAGATTTTGGCCATTCAGCATTTGAATATAAAGATGACGGCAGTGTTATTACGCCGGCAGATCTTGCTATGCAGAATCGCCTGGAAAAAGAGCTAAAGCAGCACTGGCCGCAGTATGGCACTCTTGGTGAAGAAATGAGCGAGCTGGAACAGCTTGCCGTGATCAATGCCGGCGACGGTTACTGGTGTATCGACCCGCTTGATGGCACCAGCAATTATGCAGCCGGTTTGCCGTTTTTTGCTGTTTCAATTGCACTGATAGTAAACCGGCAGCAGCAGTTGGGGCTGATTTATGATCCTGTGCGCGATGAAATGTTTACCGCGATAAAAGGGCAGGGGGCATTTTTGAACGATGCTTCCATTACGCCGTCAAGGATCAGCACGCGTGCTGACAAACCGGTAATCGCCGAGATCGATCTGAAGCGTTTGCCTGAAAAACTGGTGGTCAGGCTGGTTACAGAAAGGCTTTTTGCTTCACAAAGAAATATCGGCTCGTCAGCGCTTGACTGGTGCTGGATGACGGCCGGACGTTTTGATATTTACCTGCATGGTGGTCAGAAGCTGTGGGATTATGCTGCCGGCAGCCTGATCTTTAGCGAGGCTGGTGGTCGTTCGGTTTCGCTGGATGATAACCCCGTCTTTCGTGGTCAGCTTGAAGTTCGCTCGGCGCTGGCCTGTTATGATGACAAATTGTTTGACTACTGGTATGACTGGATAGGGATTAAGCAGCAGGGCGAAGGGCGGTGAATAGATAGCCGTTAATAGTTAAAAAAAGCTGGTGTACAGGCAAACAGTAATTTTAAAATTCACCATTCAGTGATATGAAATTCATGGGTTTACAACAGGCTGTTAAAATATTATTTATGACACCCAGCTAAATACTGTGCAAGCTGCGACATTAATCATGAGGCGGTGTTTTTATTATCACCATTTATGCGTTATTACGCTAAAATACATCCAATAATTATTCTTGTAAATTTTTACGTATTTCAGGCAGTTACCGCATATCATGGCACCAATATTAATCGATGGCCGCGACTTACTAAAGCTGGGTTTTGTCTCTGTGCTTGTGATAGCTCTGGTTTTCGTTGCTGGTTTTTTTATCGGGCATCAGCAGGCTGAGGCGTTTTATCGGGCAGGAAGCGAAGTACGGCCGTTGCCATTGCCGGAAAAAGTCATGCTTGCGGAAAACCTGCTTGATTCACGGGTGCCTGAAATAATCGAAGCAGGTGAAGATATTGATGTTGATCAGCCTGATGCCGCAGTGTCGGCAAGTCCGGTGCGGCTAAAAACAACGGCGCAGCATTCCAAACCTGATTTGGCCAGTAAAAAATCAATACCGGGTAATGCACAGGCTTATCCGGTTGTCAGTAATAATCACATCAACAAAAAAACAGCCGGTTCTGCTGAGACACCAATTGTCAGAAGCTTCACTTCGGTAGACTTAAACAAAATAAAATATTCTATCCAGGTAGGCATGTATGGTCGTTTGGCCAATGCAGAGAACATGATGAAGCGGCTGCAGGCGCAACGTTATGAAGCTTATGTTTCTGACTACACCAACAAAAAAAATGAGGTGCGCTACAATGTTCGCTTCGGCTATTTTTTTGATAAAAAATCAGCAATCGCCGGATTGAACAAGTTTAAGGAAGAACAAAAAGGTGATGGTTACCTGGTGAATTTTTCAGCTGACAATATCGTGAATGTTGCGCGTGCTACCGATATTGCGCCGGTTGTTGATGTGCCCGTGCAAAAAAATAAAAATAAAAATGAAAAAGTCTCAGCGCCCGTGATAACACCAGGCGATAGTACGACAGATAAAGTGTCGCGGACTGAACTGTTTCAGGTCGATTTGTCCAGAGCTGATTTTTTTCTGGAAGATGCTTTAAGTAACGTTCGTATGACAGCAGATTAAGTCCACGAAAAACAGCGGCTTTTTTTTCTGTTTACCTTTATCCTACCGTCGGACACCAGCCGATTACAACCATGTCACAAACGATTAAAGTCCTAAGTTTTGATCTTGATGATACATTGTGGCCATGCAGGCCAACCATACTGCGCGCGGAAGAATTATTATATCAATGGCTGGTAGAGCATGTTCCAGTGATCACAGAAAATTATAGTCTCTATCAGCTGCGCGACAAACGCAGTCTTTTATTTAATGATTTTCCCGAGCTGGCCTGTGATTTAACGCAGCTAAGGCTTAAGTCTTTTGAGCTGCTGGCCGAAGAATTTTCGCTGGATGATGACTGGATACAGCCTGCCTTTGAAATATTTTATGAAGCACGTCAGCAGGTGACCTTGTTTGATGATGTCCGCCCTGTGCTTGATGAACTTGCGAAAAAATTCTGTCTGGTGAGCCTGACCAATGGTAACGCGGATGCGGTTAAAACCGGTATCGATCACTGGTTTGATTTTTCACTGAACTCCGCCTCGGTAGGAAAGATGAAATCAGAACCGGATATTTACCAGCAGACACAGCGACTGGCAAATATTGAAGCACATCAGATGGTTCATATCGGTGATGATCCCATCAATGATGTTTCCGGCGCAAAATCAGCGGGTGTGTATGCTGTCTGGTTGAACCGGCAGCAGAAGTCGTGGGTGCTGGAAAGCTGTGAGCCGGATGCCAGCATTACCACGCTACAGGCGCTTCCCGCGCTACTGGAAAATCTGTAGGGCAGGTGTTTTTATGCCCACGCTTACGGCCGCCGTTTTGAAACCCGGATAAAAACATATGCACCCTGCGAATTCTATCGTGATGATGGCTGTTTCGCAGAGATTGTTTTTTTATATTCCTATATAATTGAACGCTGAATAACCCTTTTGCGCCAATTTTTAGTAACGAGTTAGAACATGATTTTTAAGACCGATGATGTACGCATAACCGGATTGCAGGAAGTGCTACCACCAAAAGCGTTGCACGATGAATTTCCGCTGGATGAGCGTGCGTCAGAAACGGTTTATCACGCCCGTGAATCCATTCACAATATTCTGCATGGCGAGGATGATCGCCTGGTTGTGGTTGTCGGCCCCTGTTCGGTACACGACCCGGATGCCGCCAGAGAATACGCCTCAAAACTGAAAGTGCTGATGCAGGAACTGTCGGACGACCTGTGCATCATCATGCGCGTCTACTTCGAAAAACCGCGTACCACGGTCGGCTGGAAAGGCCTGATCAACGACCCGGGCCTGGACGAGAGTTTCAAGATAAATGATGGCCTGCGGCTGGCGCGAAAACTGCTGCGTGATCTGGCCGCTGAAGGCATTCCTGTTGGCACTGAGTACCTGGATCTGATCAGCCCGCAGTACATTGCAGACCTGGTTAGCTGGGGAGCCATCGGTGCCAGAACCACAGAGAGCCAGGGTCACCGAGAACTGGCTTCGGGTTTGTCCTGCCCGGTGGGCTTTAAAAACAGCACTGACGGTGGTTTCAAAATTGCTATCGATGCAGTAAAAGCCGCATCAAATCCACACGTTTTTATGTCGCTGACCAAAGAAGGCCACTCGGCGATTTTTTCTACCAAAGGCAACCATGACTGCCATATTATTTTACGTGGCGGAAAACAACCAAATTACGATGCGCAGAGCATTCAGCACGCCGCCGAGCAGCTGGAAAAATATGGCCTGAAACCCCAGATGATGGTCGATTGCTCACACGCAAACAGTATGAAAGACTTTCGCCGTCAGGTTGAAGTTTGTAACAACGTCGCCAGCCAGATTGCTGATGGCGAAAACCGTATCATGGGTGTGATGATCGAAAGCCACCTGGTCGAAGGTCGGCAGGATGTCATCGCCGGCCAAGCACTGACCTATGGGCAGAGCATTACCGATGCCTGTATTTCATGGGAGACGACGGAGGTTTGCCTGCGTGAACTAGCGGATGCCGTACGCGAGCGACGGAAGGTGAACGCTTAACGGGCTAGCGCCTGGCGTAATGAAAAATGAATAATGAAAAGTGAAAAATATAAAAGCATATTTTTGGTATTTCCTTTTAGCTTCTAAATATTATTCTTTTTCAGATAGATAAAACATTTCTCTCCTTTCAAGATAATAAGCGTCTGTAACGCTTATACATTTTTCACTTTTCATTATTCATTTTTCATTACGTATTTTGTACGTCCGCTCAATATAAGCA
>WFOC01000045.1 GCA_015488295.1 Gammaproteobacteria bacterium | reverse complement strand
AGATTGCCTTTGGCGGTGTAGTCGTAAGCGGTATCGATGTCACGGTGGATTGCCCGGCAGGGCTCGGCCACGCCCGGTGTGTAGGCCAGCGACAGGTCAAGCTGGGTCTCGCAGGGTTTGGTGATTTCGGTGGCGATTTTGCCGGGTTTGGCTACGCCGTTACTGTCAAGGGCGTGATAATCCAGAGCTTGTTGCTTGAAACGTGTAGGCATGGTGGTTGTGTGCGATCAAAGTCGGGTGAAAATAAAAGGGCGACTATATTAGCATTTTTGGTACGGGTTTTCGAGTGCCTGTGGCTGTTATGGGCTGAAAAAACAGTAGCTTAGAAAGTCTGGCTGGTTGCGCAGGCAAATGTTGAATCCAGCTGAATGGAAGACGGGTGACGAATGCGGATATAGTGTGTTGAATATTTTTTGTTTTTATTGAGCCAGCCGCGCACCACCACTTTTTGATTCAGCATTCTGTAGAGTGCATCAATGTCAAACAATGGCTGATTATCGGGCCGGATGCCGACGGTGAGTTTGTCGTCCAGGTTCAGCCAGATGCCTTTTTTGTTGATCTTGATGTCCTTTAGTTTGCCCCTGACCAGCTGAAAACCAGTGTCGCTGTTTTTGAGTTTTTTTGCTGTCAGCGCGTTGGTTTTTTTCCACAGCCCTGTTTTGCTGCAGCGCGCGATGCGCTCCTGTTGCAGGTAGCAGGCGGCAAAACGTGTATTGGGCGGAAAAGTAATGGCGTGGGCGACACCCCGGCGCAATAACAGTGATTGTGCGTTTGTGCCGTCAGCAGTAAAAACATGGGCGAGCTGGCGGTCATAGCGGTCATGTTTTTCTTCGCCGTAAACCAGTGACACCGCCCGGTTTTTGCCGAACAGTTTTTTCAGTGTGTTGCTCGCTTCAGTGGAGAAAGGCTCGGCGGCTTTATCGCCGCGTGCGACTTCCGGCGCGTTGATGCCAATCAGGCGAACTTTGCGGCCGTCTTCAAGGTGCAGGGTGTCACCATCGACAATATATTTTATACGGGCGGTGTCGTCGTAGTCGACCTCGGGGCAGGTCGCGCTGAAGGCCGGCGTGCTGCCTGGCAGTGCCAGGCAGAATAACCAGAGCCATAAAAAAAGACGCTTTAAAGCGTCTTTTCTGATAAACAACATTTGGCGGTAGCTCTTATGACTTGCTGCCAAAGCGTTTGTTGAATTTGTCGATCTGGCCGGCAGTATCAAGAATCTTCTGCTTACCGGTATAGAACGGATGGCATTCAGAACAGACATCGATAGTCATTTCGTCTTTACCGTAAGTAGAGCGAGTAGTGAAGGCGTTGCCGCAACTGCATTTTACGTTTACATCAGTGTATTTAGGGTGGATATCAGCTTTCATGTCGGTGCTACTCTTATTGTGCTCGTAATTGGTGAACCCTTAAAAGCCAGGTGTCGGCTGCCAAGGTCGAAAAACAGGGGGTGAATTCTACCCGTAACCAGCGGCCGAGGCAAGTGCTTATTTGGCCGAGTTTTTGCGGGTCTTTTGTTGCAGATGTGCGGAAATTCGACGATTGCTGGTCCATACTCCTGTAATGTTAAAGTGTCCCGGTGAGGGATAAGGAACAGGGAGTCGACATGAAGTTGAAACTTATAATGATGTTATTCACCTTGGGCGTATTGTCCGTTGTGCCGTTGATCATGATGGGCAAGTTTGATCCGGTGGCCTTTTTTGATTCGGGGTTTAGCCGGGGTGCGTCTGAATTCAGTAAGCTAAAAGCCCAGGCACCGAAAAATCTTACCAGCGTGGTAACGGACAAGAAGGTGCAGGTTTACAAATGGCGTGATGAACACGGGGTGATGCAGTTCAGTAATGTGCCGCCAGCGACTGATCGTGATGCCGAGCAGGTGGTGCTTGATCCGGCCAGCAATCTGGTGCAGGCGGTTAAGGTGCCAGAGAAAAAAGAAGCGCCAAAAGCTGCGGGGCAGACACAGCAGCGACCTAAGCCTTATTCTGTGAAAGGCATGAAAAAAGTAATGGATGATGCCAAAGGCATTGAGGCTTTATTGCAGAAGCGCCAGGCGCAGCAGCAGAAAGCGCTGGGCAATCTTTGAGTCGCATCTGTTAAACAAGTTTTTCCAGAATCTCGTTCAAAAATAAAAACCCCCTGTCTGTTGTGCTGACCCGGTTTTTATCGAGGATAAATAGGTCTGGCTCAACATCATTTAGCGTCTGTTGCAGTGTTGTAAAATTCAGTCCGGTATTTCTTTCAAAGGTTTTTATGTCGCTGCCGGCTTTTAAGCGCAGTGCGTTGAGTAAAAATTCAAAAACAATATCCTGTTGCTCGAGAACCTGCTGACCGGATGTTGCACTGTTTTCCAGTGCCTGCTTCATATATTGCTGTGGCTGTCGGTGTTTCCAGCGCCGGGTGATCTCAGGCTCGCCGCTTTCATTATTTTTTTTTGTGACCTTGCCATGCGCACCTGCACCAATGCCGATGTAGTCGCCAAAGTGCCAGTAATTCAGGTTATGGGCGCAGCGTTTGCCGGCTTTTGCGTAAGCAGAAATCTCGTATTGCTGGTAATTTTTTTCAGCCAGTAAATGCTGGCAGTGTGTTTGCATTTTCCATAGTGAATCTGCTTCCGGCAGCACCGGTGTGTGTTTATGAAAGTAGGTGTTTTCTTCGATGGTGAGTTGATAGTGCGAGATGTGCGGCACATCAAAGGCGCAGGCGGTGTTTATATCTTCGATGGCCTGTTTGATGGTTTGCTGTGGCAGGCCGAACATCAGGTCGAGGTTGATGTTGTCGAAGCCGGCTTTTTTTGCGGTTTCGATGGCGGTCAGCGCCTGCTGCCCGTCGTGGATGCGGCCAAGTTGTTTGAGATGTTTGCTGTTAAAACTTTGTATGCCGATGGATAGCCGGTTGATGCCGGCCTGGCGGAAGCCATTGAACTTTTCCTGCTCAAAAGTCCCGGGGTTGGCTTCCATGGTGATTTCGATATCACCAAAGGCAAAAAGTTTTCTGGCGTGATCGATGATGGCCTGCATCGCCTCGGCAGAAAACAAACTCGGTGTGCCGCCGCCAAAAAAAATACTGTGCAGGGTTCGCTGCTGGCAGTGTTGGTGTTCGGTTTCCATGTCGAGCAATAATGCTTTGACATAATGTGCTTCATCAAACGACTGGTTTTTTTCGTGTGAGTTGAAATCACAGTAGGGGCATTTTTTGACACACCAGGGAATGTGCACATAAAGGCTTAACGGGATGTTGTTTTGAGAGGGGCTGGCCACGGTTTTTGAGAGAACTTTTTGAGGCAATAAAAAAAGAGGTTTAACTTTAGCAGTTAAACCTCTTTATATGTAAGCTGAATTACGTGTGGCTTAAGAAGGATCCAGACCACACTGTAAGTTGCCCGGCACAGCGATGTCGATGCGTGCCGGTGGGTCGAGAATGAGTGAGTTCATGATGGCGACAAATTCTTCTTCGGTTTTGTTGTTGCCCAGTCGCGGATTAAAGGCTTTTTCGCGGCCGATGGTGCTGGCGGTAAAGCCGTTGTAATCGTGGCCGGGGTAGACGATGGTTTCGTCATCCAGGGTAAACAGCTTTTTGGTGATGGAGTGATACAGCGCGTGTGCATCGCCGGACTGAAAATCGGTACGGCCGCAGCCGTTGATCAGCAGCGCATCACCGGTGAACACCGCGCCGTCAATGCGATAACTGATGTCGGTGTTGGTGTGGCCGGGGGTATAGATAATGTCGATGTTCTCGTCACCCAGTTGCAGTGAATCACCGTCGGACAATAAAATGTCGGCGCAGGAAGATTCACTGTTTTTGTGTACCGCCGCCTGGCTGTTAAATTCATCGCGCAGCAGGCCGGAGCCGGTAACGTGATCGGCGTGGATGTGTGTTTCCAGCGTGTACTTCAGTTGCAGGTCCAGCTGTTTGATCAGTTTGCTGTCGCGCGCGACCTGCTCTTTTACCGAGTCGATCAGCGCGGCTTCCCGGGTTTTTTCATCCCACAGTAAATAGCTGTATGTGCTGGTGACGGGGTCGAATAATTGTTCGATTCTCATAGTTTTTTTCCCTGTTTGTTGCCGTAAAAAATGTTTGCAGACAGCGGGCAGCTAATAAGCGGTCGCTGTCGTTTAATGGCAGTGCTGATAATTTACGATACCGCCGATGCTGGTGACATTATTAAAGCCCAGGCTGGCCAGAATTCTTTCGGCCATAATTGCGCGACCGCCAGAGCGGCAATAGATTAGCACGGGTTCGTCTTTGTCCAGGTGCTCGTGAGCCAGCACGGGCAAAATAGACAGAGGGATATTTTTCGCATTCGGCAGGCTGCCGGCCTTGAACTCGTCTGTGGTGCGTACGTCGAGTAGTGTTGCGCCCGATTGCATGGTTTGGCGAATATCATCACAGGTTAAATTGCTCATAGTTTTTACCTCTTTTTACGACTTTTTATCTGACCGTGTTAAATAAATAACGGTAAAAGTTAAAATCAGTACAACGGCGATAATGGAATAGGTCAATGCGTCAAAAATCATGACTATTCTCCTTTTTGGTTTAATGAATATATTAGTATAGTCTAATATAATAAAGTTCAAGGGAATTATCTATAAAATAAATGTAAACTTATGCCGGTGTTTCAGAAAAGCCCGCCACAGCGGGCTTTTAGTGGGTAAAAAAGCGCTGCCTGAAGTTTTAAATCAATGGCTTAGAAAGGTTTTGCGTAAATTTTTAAGCCGTATTGTTGGTGAGCAGGCGTTTGTGCAGCCAGACAATCAGCAAAATACCGGGAATGGCGATCAGCGTGCAGAACAGGAAAAATCCTGACCAGCCGAAAGCGTCCACCATGTAACCGGTGGGTGCGGCGGCGAATACCCGGGGCATGCCCATGAAGCTGGTAAGCAGGGCGAACTGGGTAGCGGTGAAGCGTTTATCGGTGAGGCTGGCGATAAAGCCGATGTAGGCAGCAGTACCCAGGCCGGCGCTGAGGTTTTCAAAAGCGATTACTGCGGTCAGTGCCAGCAGGTCATCGCCCATGTAGGTCAGCCAGACAAAACCGGCGGTAGAAACCGACTGCAATACGCCGAACCAGAGCAGGCAGCGATAGATACCATGGCGCATCACCAGCATGCCGCCAAGAAAAGTGCCGGCGAGGGTGATGGGAAACCCGAAAATCTTGACGATGCCGGCGATCTCGGACTTGGTGAAACCCAGATCGAGATACAGCGGCATGGTCATTTGTCCGGCCATGGTGTCACCGACCTTGTACAAAAAGATAAAGGCGAGAATGATAAAAGCGTAGTCGCGGGTGAAATATTCCTTAAAAGGTTTCACCACCGCTTCCTGCAGAGTTTTGGGTTTGCCGTGGTCAGCGTCAGGTTCCGGTGCCAGCAGGGTGGCGATCAGGCCGGCGCTCATGGCAGCGGCCATGATCAGGTAAACCCAGTGGTAGGCCATGTGGTCAGCCAGGAACAGACCGCCGCCGGTGGCCAGCAACATGCCGGTGCGGTAGCCGCCAACATAAAGTGACGCACCCATGCCCTGCTCGTCATCCTGCAGGGATTCACGGCGATAGGCATCGATGACGATGTCCTGGCTGGCGGAAAAAAAGCTGAGCAGCAAAGCTGCCAGCGCGGTCATCATCAGCATTTGTGACGGGTTGGAAAGGCCCAGCAGTGCGATGGAGCCGGTCAGGCACAGCTGCCACAAAAACAGCCAGCCTCGCCGTCGTCCCAGCAGCGTTGGCGAATAGCGATCCATCAATGGTGCCCAGACAAACTTCAGCGTGTAGGGCAGGCCGACCAGCGCGAACAGGCCGATGGTGCCAAGATCAACGCTGGCTTCGACCATCCACGCCTGCAATAACGAGCCGGTAAGCAGCAACGGCAGGCCGCCGGAAAACCCCATGACAAATGCCAGCAGCATGCGCCCGCTCAGTAGCGAGATAAAAACCTGCTGCCAGGTGGATTTATGTTGGTCGATGTGTGGCCTGGTGTGTTGCAAGGTGCGAAGCGCTTAGCTTAGTTCGAAATCGTAATCGATGATCAGCGGTGAGTGATCGGAAAAGCGCTCGTCTTTATAGATGTCAGCGGCCTTCACCAGCGGTGCCAGCTTTGGTGTGATCACCTGGTAATCAATGCGCCAACCGGTATTGTTTGCCCATGCCTGGCCACGGTTTGACCACCAGGTATACTGGTCGGGCAGCTGGTTGACCACACGAAAGGCATCAACAAAACCGACTTCATCAAACAGCTTGTCCATCCATGCGCGCTCTTCGGGCAGAAAGCCGGAATTTTTCTGGTTGCCCTTCCAGTTTTTAATGTCGATCTTTTTGTGTGCGATGTTCCAGTCGCCGCAGATAATAAACTCGCGCCGCTTGCGCCGCAGTGACTGAAGATACCCCATGAAGCGTTCCATGAAATCAAACTTCACCGCCTGACGTTCTTCGCTGGCAGAACCCGAGTGCATATATAAGGAGATGACGCTGAGCTTTTCGAACTGGAATTCAATGAAGCGGCCTTCGACATCGATGTCGTGCCAGCCGATGCCCTTGATGACTTTTTTCGGTTTCACCTTGCTGTAGATTGCCACCCCGCTGTAACCTTTTTTCTCCGCGTCGTGGTACTGGCAAAAATAACCTTCCGGGCAGAATTGTGGATCGGTGAGCTGGTGTTCCTGAGCCTTGGTTTCCTGAATGCAGATAACATCCGCATCGACTTTTTTAAGCCAGTCAAAAAAACCTTTTCTCGCGGCGGCGCGAATACCGTTGGTGTTGGCAGAAATAATACGCATAATAATTATATAAGGGGTCAGAGAGCGGTGGCTCTCTAACCCCGGTTGTAAGTGAGTGCCTATGATACCTTAAAATCACGTATACTTCGCAGGCACAATATGAGTAGTTTACAGGTACGGCATGCAACAGAATAAAAAACGTTTCATCGAACTAGCCATCAAATATCAGGTATTACGCTTTGGTGAATTCACCTTGAAATCAGGGCGTGTCAGCCCGTATTTTTTCAACGCCGGATTATTCAACAGCGGTTACGCACTGGCCGAACTCGGCAGCTGTTACGCACAGACCATTATTGAAAAAAATATCAACTACGACGTGCTGTTCGGCCCTGCCTACAAAGGCATTCCGCTGGTCGCCGCCATCGCTTATGCGTTGTCAGTCAATCACAACATCGACAAGCCCTACGCCTTCAATCGCAAAGAAGCCAAGGATCACGGTGAAGGTGGTTTGATTGTCGGTGCCGAATTAAACGGCGATGTGCTGATCGTTGATGATGTCATCACCGCCGGCACTGCTATCCGTGAAGCAGTGGATATTATTCAGGCCGAAGACGCAAAAACGTCTGCCGTTCTGATCGCGCTGGATCGCCAGGAAAAAGGCAAAGGTGAATTGTCAGCGGTACAGGAAGTGCATCGCGATTATGGTATCGAGGTGTTCAGCATTATCACCATGGCAGATCTGATCGATTACCTGGAAGGCGATGCGACGTTTGGTGAGCATCTTGAAGTCATGCAGGTTTACCGGCAGGTTTACGGCGTTTGATTTTTCGATGACCGTGCAGGCTGGGGCAAGTTTTTTTTGCCCATGCGGTTTCGCCGATGTATAGCCCGGGTTGGTGAAGCGTAACTCAGCAGCTTTCAGGCTACTGCAACTTTCTTTTCAATATTTACAGAGCTGGCTTTGTTTGGCATTGCGGTTTTCGCACTGCGGAAAAATGTCCGTGTTAATAGCTTTTGTTTGCTTCATTATTCATCTTTCCCTTCAAATAATGGTGAAAACATCTCCTTTTTAGCGCCTTGTTGTATTGTGAAGTTAAACTATACCGCGCTCAGCATAAGCTGCGGCAATTTTTGCCGTCAGCTTGATGCTCTTGATACTTGTTTATGACCTTCTCCTCAGTCATCGGGCTTAGTGGTTTCCCACTATCCAAAAGCATTAAGCTTACGGTTTCAAAGAACCAACGAAGGAGAAGGTCAAATGCAATTCTACACCAAAACACATCCATATTACTGTGGAATCGAT
>WFOC01000044.1 GCA_015488295.1 Gammaproteobacteria bacterium | reverse complement strand
TTGAAATTTTACAATACTGAGAGAAAGCATCAGGGGCTTGGCAAAACGCCAGATCAAGCATATTTTGGTGAAATCACGTGGCGGGAAGCAGCGTAATTAATGAAGATGGAAGTCACTTAAGCGACTGTCCAAATTATGGGGTCCATTACTGAATCCACTCTTTAGTAACTATGCATTTTCCAGCAACACAGTGTTGATGGTGTTTAAAAGAATTAGCTAAGACTACAATAGTTTTATTAGTCATCATGTCCCTCCGATGTATGCTTTATTGTTTTGCGCTTAACTACAATTCGGCCTCCTAAAAGTCACTTTGTAACGTGTCTTTTAGGGGGCATAGTAAAATTGAGCCTTCATAAAATCAGCAGCTTAATTTATATCTATCATTCTATGACTAATCACCAAATATAGTAAGGGTAATTTTCAGCCGATTTTAGTATCATTCTCAACTTGAGCCTGTTTGTGTGCCTGTGTGCATGAGGCGGGCAACAATAAACAAAACTATGTGAATTTAAAAGGTGGTTTCTGATGGCTTATAAATGTGATGTATGTGGTATGGGTATCGGTTCGATGACCTGCGCGGAATGTGGTAAAGAACTGGTGCACGATTCGATTACGACGGATGACGGTACGGTGGTTTATGTTTCCAAATGTCCTGATGATCACGGTATGGTGAAATCGCCGATGTGCTGTGGACAGGATATGACTTATCAGGCGTAATTTATACGTTTGTGGTTAAATACGAAAAGCGGCTTTTTAGCTGCTTTTTCGTTTTGATTGATTTATATTCTGTCATCTTGAGCGAAGCCGAAGGATCTATTGCCGCTGTGCTATCAAATAGCGACGAAGTACAAGATTCTTCGGCTTCGCTCAGAATGACATGAATCTCTTTTTCCTTTAGTTGGTTTGCCGTGTTGTCTTATCTGTCATTAGAAAAAAAACTGGGCTTTGATAAAGCCATGCCCGTTACCGAGCACTGGTCGGCTGCGCCGGATTTTCTGGCTCTGGTCAGCGATCATTGTTTGCAGGAAAAACCACAGGTGATTGTTGAGTGCAGCAGTGGCACCAGCAGTCTGGTGTTGTCGCAGTGTTGTAAATTGAATCAGGGCGGGCGGGTTTTCAGTCTTGAGAATGGTGAGGAATATGCGACGAAAACCACGGCACAGCTGGCGGATTTTTCGCTGACGGAATATTGTGAGGTTATCCACGCGCCGTTGCAGGATACGCCGGTGGCTGAGGAGACGTTTCAGTGGTATACCCTGAACGCGTTGCCGGCGGTAAAAATCGATCTGCTGGTTATTGATGGGCCGCCGGGTTTTTTGCAGAAACATTCACGCTATCCGGCTTTACCGATGCTGGCAGAAAGGCTGGCGAAGCACTGTACGGTTTTTCTGGATGATGCGGCGCGTGATGATGAGCAGGCGCTGGTGCAACGCTGGCTGGCAGCGTACCCGGATTTTCAGGTGGAATATATAAACAATGAGCGCGGCTGTTTTATTTTAAAACGCTGAGCGTTCAGGACGCGTTGTGGTTTGTATCCCATTCGCTCAGTGCTTTTTCCAGATCACCTTTGGCACCAATCCATTTCCAGAATTCTGTAAAATCCTTTTTTGATGTTTCCACGGAAACACACATCTTGTTCGATTTATCCTTAAGAAAAAGTTTTATATTCGTTTCGATGGTTTCAAGATAATCTTCGGCGATGTCCTGCGCCGGCAGTAGATGCTGCTCGTGCATCAGGATGCCCTGCTCGTAAGCCTGCAAAATGCCGAAGTCGATGCGCTTGCAGAAACTTGCGGCGACATCATTGTTGTTGCGTGTCAGATGTACGTAATAAGCCTGGTCGGCATATTTGTTGTCCAGGCGGCCGAGTATCCAGGAAAGCCGGTTGTCCGCTTCGATGTGGTTATCCGGGTAATTCAGGCGTTGTGCTCCGGTCTTACTCAGCAAGGATTCGTGTGCAGCACTGAAGTTGGTGATGTGCTGGCAGGCCTTGATAAACGTGGTCGAACCACAGCGGCCGGAGTTTAGAATAAAAACGTTCATTTAGCTGTTCAGTGTCCGCTGCCAGCTGGCCATGTCATCCTGGTAATGCTGGATAGCATGCTGAATGTCGTGCAGATATTTTTCGGCGTGTTTGGCAGATGAAATCTGCTGGAAGGCGAAGCTGTTTTCGTCAAAGTTCAGCTGAATGTTTTCCAGAAAATTATTGAAGTTGCTTTTAGCGCGATGAGTGTCTTTTTCTTCTTTGATATTGTTCCACCAGTTTTGCGGTTCGTCCAGCTGCGCCTGTATCTGTGCTTTCAGTTGCAGCACGGTGTGGTGTTTGTCGATGTAGTTCTGTCTGATGCTCTGGTAAGTGTCGCGAACAATGGCCTGTATAGCCTGACCGTTGCTGTCCGCGTCTGATGTTTTTTGCTCGGTGAGTTTCTTGATGGAGAACAGCATGACATCGCCATAGAACTGGCGGATAAACTCATTGCCAAGGTCGATGCGGCTGTTGCTGCTTTCGACACCGGCGCGAAATTCGGACTGACCGGTGTCATCGACCGTGCGGTTGTGCAGCATGGGCAGGTTGGCAGAAACAAATTTTCCCTGCAGTTTTTCATTCAGCAGCCGGCCTAAAACCGGGCCCGCCATGCGTAGCTTGAGCGTGGCGAAAGGAATGAAGTGCGCCAGGTTTTCCGGTTTTATCACATAGTTGCCGGTGTACACGGTGCGCGCTGCAGTCGTGTTTGAAAAACCTTTGTCGTAATGAAAGAAGGTTTTACGTGTCGGGTGTTCGCCATAAAAAAAGCGCCCGAGTTTGTCGGAAAAATTGTGGAAGCAGTCGCGGTTGTTGTGTTCGCCGGTTAATGTGCAGTGGTAGTCGAAGGCCTGTGCGCGGGCAGCGAAACCGAACAGGTTGGCCATGTCGTGATAGGCCGCGTCGTCACTGCTGTCGGTTTCGTGTTGATGAAACTGGCAGGCTTGTGTGGCTTGAAGTTTTTTAGCGGCGCTTAAAAAGTTTTGCACGTCCTGCTGAAAATTACCGGCCATTACCGAGGGTGATACCGGCGGGTCGCCGACAACCTTTCCAGTGAGGATGGAAATATCCTGTGTTTTGAAAGTCTGGTTGAGGTAGTGAAAATAATTGATTGCGTAAAAATTCTGCTCGGCATCAGTCGTGTTAATGCAAAATTCCTGATCGCTGTCGATGAAATAGATTAGCGTGTTGCTGTTATTCTTTCCCTGTGGCAGTAGCTGGTTTATTTTCAGGTAGGTAATGTTGCGCATGATGGATGCGCCCTTGTGTGAGAATTCCGCCGGGTTCTCTATTCCGTTTACATCCGAGATGATGCGTTTTAGCTGCGGATTTTCAGCGGCGGTTTGTCTGACCAGTGCCAGTTGTTCCTGCAGGCCGAAGTAGTCGGTGGCAATTCCCTGTGCGGTCAGCGCTTCACAATAGGCGCGGTGCTGTTTTATGTTGTCTTCCTGGCGTGAATCATCAGCGATGAGCACAGAGATTTTTTTATACTGTTTGTTTTTGCTACCGCCGTAGCCATAACTTTTACAAAGGGTAAGCAGACTGTCCAGACAGTGTTTCAGGTGCTGCGGGCGATCAGCCACCGGAATGACGATTTTAAAATTGTAGCGGTCGTCGATGGTTTTCAGCTCGTGCAGTTTTTCCAGTACCAGAAAGGCATTCTGGTATTGTTCGATGTCGCTTGCCGTGGGGCTTTTTTTCCAGATTTCCTGTTCCAGTGCGACGATGGTTTTTTCATAAAGCCTGATGACGCGATCAATGGCGTTATCATCGGCGGACTGTGATAATTTTTTGAGGAGCTTTTTTAACTCATCCGAGCTTTCTTCGGACTGTTCGTTTTTCTGGAGTAATGAAGTATTGAGCGCGGAGATCATGATGTTGTTGTCTGCGGTGTTTGTGCTTATCTTCTCGAAGAATAATTCGGGAAGGCGTTTTTGTCGATGATGATTTCGATCAGGTTGATGCCCTGGCTCATGTCGAGCTCATTAAACAGGGTGTCCAGGTTTTCCTCGTTTTCGATCAAGGCATGGTTGATGCCAAAAGACTCGGCCAGTTTTTTGTAATCGGGGTTGCTGAAGTCGCAATCGATGAAGCGTTTGTCGTAACTCTGTATCTGGTTTTTTCGTATCAGCCCCATGCTGCTGTTGTTGAACAGGATGATGTTCAGCGGCTTGTTGTAATTGACGGCGGTCATGATTTCCATGCAGCACATCTGAAAACCGCCGTCGCCGATGATGGCGAACATGGTGGTCTGTTCGGCAAACTGCGCGCCGATGGCTGCTGGAATGGCGTGCCCCAGTGATGAGATGCCGGCGTTGGGGTAAAAATTATTTCTGCTCGAGACCTGAAGCAGGTTCTGCGCGAAGATGATGTTGTCGTCAAATACCGAAATGCCTTCAGGGAAAGAAGTATTCATCTTTTCGAAGAAGGCTTTGACCAGAGAAAATTCGGCCTGAAAAATGGCGTTGCCTTCGCTGGCGGCTTTGCTTTCAAGCCGGTTTTTGTAGGCGCTGATGTCTTCCAGCTGCTTTTTCTCGATAGACTGCTGTGACAGTTTTTGCAGAACGTCATTCAGCGTTTGTTTGATGTCGCCGTGGATGCAAAGATCGGCCTGGTAAACCTTGTTCAGCTGTTCGTCATCGATATCGACCTGCACCACGTTTTTATCCCCCAGCAATTTGTCATTCCACAAATAGCTGGTGCGTTCGTTGAAGCTGGCTCCCAGCACCACCACCAGATCGGATTTGTTGATGATGTAGTCGAAGGCGTAGCCGCTGGAAGTGACACCCAGACTGCCCAGCGACAGTTCGGAACATTCATTGATGGTGCCCTTGCCCTTGAGGCTGGAGGTGACCGGGATATTGAGTGTCTGGCTGAGCTCACTGACCAGTGCCTGTGCGCCGGCTTTCAGGCAGCCGTAACCGGAGATGATGACCGGTTGCTTGCTGTCGCGCAGCAGGTCGATGAAGTGGTTGATTTGCTGGGAGCTGTTGATCGATACGGTGGTGCTGCTACCGTTTGGTTTGCTGGCCGCGTTTTGCTGGCGACTGAAAACCTTGTCCAGAATATCGTGTTCGACCATTTCTTTCTGTACGTTGAATGGCAGGCTGAGCAGTACCGGGCCGGAATTTTTTGACAGCAGAATTTTAGAAGTCTGGTTGAGCACGTTTTCCAGGTAGTCAGTGCGCTCGATTACCCGGCTGTAGCGGGTGATGCTGTCGAACAGCGCGCACTGGTTGATGCTGCCGCCTTCACCGGAGCTTTCCTGCAAACCGCCCTTGCCGAAAATGTAGGTGGGGGTTTCGCCGGTGATGATGAGGATGGCCTGTTTATCGGCGTAAGCATTGGCGATGCCGGTGATCAGGTTGGTCGCGCCGGGGCCGGCGGTGGTGATGCAGGCACCGATTTTTCCCGAAGCGCGGTTGTAGCCGCAGGCCATAAAGGCCGCGCCCTGCTCATGTTTGGCGAGCACGGACTGGATGGGGGAGTGATACAGGCTGTCGTAAACCGGCAGAATATGCGCACCGGGCATACCGAAAATGGTTTCGATTCCCAGGCGTTCCATGTATTTGACGATTAATTCACTTACTGGAACTTTCATATAATTATTTGAAATTCATGTGGTTAGCTGTTTTCACGCCTGTTTATCGGAATCGAGCGGGGCTGCGCTGGTCATCATCGTGCCAATACAACTTCGTGGGGCGAATATTACCATTAGATTCGGTGACTATCTCCCTAAGATTTATGCAGTCATCGCAAAGGTGCTGGTGATTCGCCGGGTTAGCAACGCGTAAGCCAGCAATGCCGCTGGTGGCGGACGCTGGCCAGCACCACAAACCCGGAAATGAAAAATCGCGGATGAAAAAAAGGGCTGATAATTTCAGCCCTCTATATATCTGTGTAAAGTCAGGTTTTAATCAAACTGCCGGATGATGCCGGTAACCACGCCCAGTACCTGCACTTCTTCGTTTTTCAGCAGAATGGGTTCCATATCGGGATTGGCCGGCTGCAAGCGGATGCCGTCGGCTTCGATGTAAAACTTTTTCAGCGTGACCTGTTCATTGTTGATTAGCGCCACCACGGACTGGCCGTTTTCTGCTGACTGTTTTTTCTCGATGATGACGATGTCACCGTCCTGAATGTTGTCGTCGATCATGGAGTGGCCGGAGACTTTCAGCGCATAGGTATCCTTGCGCACCATGTTGGCGGGCACTTTGATGTTCTCATCGCACTCGACGCGTTCGATGGGTTTGCCGGCGGTGATTTTTCCCAGCAGTGGGATTTCGACGTAGTGGCTCAGTTCGTTATCCAGCGTTTCGTCGAGGGCTTTGAGTCCGGGTGTCCACACCGGGCGGCGGTTTTTGGGCAGTAATAGCGAGATGTTATTCATGTTTTTTATTATTGTTGTTTGAACTTGTTCAGAGCATAGCCCAGTTGAAGCAAAAGATAAACTTGTAAATAGTTTGTGGCTGCTTATGATTGTTTTTATCGTTTCATAAAAAAGATGATGGTCGGGTCGCAGTGATGCAATAACCGTATGGAGGTGTGTGATGAATCTGAGTTTTCTTGATGAAGATACCGGCAGGTTAATACTTCGCCTGAGTGTGGCAGGGCTGATGTTGTTTCATGGCATTGCCAAGATTATGCATCCCGGTTCGCTGGATTTTATCGGCGGTATGCTGTCAGGTTTTGGCCTGCCGGCGATACTGGCTTACGGCGTTTATATCGGTGAAGTCGTTGCGCCGTTGATGGTCATTGTTGGCTGGAAAACGCGTATCGGTGGTTTTATTATGGTGGTGAATATGTTGTTTGCCATTGTGCTGGCGCATACCGGTGATCTTTTCAGCCTGTCTGAGCACGGCGGCTGGATGATTGAGTTGCAGATGTTTTATCTGTTATCTGCACTGGCGGTGATGTTTTTGGGCAGTGGCCGGCTGGCGATAAAACCGGATTAAAAAAGCAGTGCTGTGTTACTGCGGCCTGTTTTTTCTGTCGTAGAATAAAGCCGGATGCATCTGTTTTAGCCGATGTGCAGCTCTTCCATGAAATAGCAGGCGCAGTCCTGTCTTATCGCTCGTTCGTCGCTGGTAAACATGGACAGGGTCACCGGCTTCCTGAACAGGATTTTATCCCCGGTGATTTCCATGTATTCATCGGTAATGTCTTCGTGGCTTTCACTGCTAACGATGATCTGTTTTTCCTTTGTTGAGCGAATTGTTGCGAACTCGGTGCCCGGTTGAATCTGATGAAAATTTTTCTCTTCAAGCTCGTAGTTTAAACACAGATCGTTGTTGTCACCGATGCTGATGGTTTTTGGAATCAGCACGCGAGCAACGGTGTGGTAAAGCTTCAGGTGATTGTTGTCTGGTGCGGATAGTTTTTCTATCTGCAATATTTTTTCGAGATAGGACAGGGCGTGTTCCTCGCCTGATCTGTCGCTGGCCTGGCCGCATTCGATTACCACGGCCGGGCAGAAGTCTGAAAAGGCGGAGGACTGCACGCCTTTCGGATCTGTAAAATAAACGGCGATATTACTGAACTCCGAAGCCAGCATCAGGCTGTGTGGGTTGAGGGTGTTGATGCAACCGTAATGCGGATTTTTTCCCGTGTTGTTGTGTATGTCGATGCTGGCAAACGGCTTTTTCTTTTTCATGATGTTGGTGACTGTTTGCATCATGTCTTTTTCTGGTGAGCCGTCGTGGTGGCTGCCGGGCCAGATGCGGTTGTAATCATCCTGGCCGTCCAGTCGTCGCTGGTTTTCTCTGGCTGCTGTGATGTTTCCGATAAAAAGGGAGATTGCTCGTGGCAGTGGTTTGTTCTGGTATTTTTTTAGCAGACGCTGAATGGCGTATAAACCGGTGGTTTCATTGCCGTGCAATAAGGTGCATAAAAACAGGGGTTGCGGCTTGTCACCTTTCAGGTGGAACAGCGTGGGTGCCGGCAGTATTTTGTGCAGGTCTTCTGCTTTGGCATGAAGAAATGCATCGGGGATGTGGTTCATTTCATTTAACATGTTGCTGCCTCAAGGTCCCATTCATGGGCGGGTCTGCCGGATTTCTGCCTGTTCAGATAGTTTAGCGTGAGCAGGGTACGGTTGTTTTGATGTGCGTTAAGAAAAGCGAGTTGCCATTCGCTGCCAGTTTGATTGTTTGCAACGCGTTGCTCGATGATGGTGAGATAACGCTTGCTGTCTTCAGGGGCAATGCCCAGTTTGTACAGGCCGGCTTCGGCTTCGATCAATAATTTATCGAGAATGATTTTTTGTAATGTGTCAGTGTTTTTGCCGAACCAGTTTGTTTTATGTTTTAGCCCAAGCTGTGCTGCCCGGTAAAAATTATTTTTGGCCTCTGTGAATGGCATGGTGAATTCCGGCGGTTTTTCAGCGGTGGCGTAGTAATGCACAAGGCCATAATAAAAGGCAATATTGGCGATGTTGTCGAGTGTGCTGGGCCCGGCTGCGCAGACGCGGTGTTCGATACGCAGGTGCGGTGTGTTGTCTTTGTCAAAACCGATCAGTGGGCGGTTCCAGCGCCAGATGGTGCCGTTGTGCAGACGAAGATATTTAAGCTGGTCGGCAGTGCTCTGGTAAGACACTGGCAGCAATACCGGAAAATGTTCGAGGTTTTCATGGAAGCATTCGAATAGTGAATCGCGTACATAGTTTGAACCAAAGCTGACGCGTTGCACCGGGCCGGAGGCGGCACCGCCATAACCGCCAGTGGCAACAGCCTGTTCGAAAACCGGGATACGTGTTTCCTGCCAAAGCTGCCGGCCAAACAGGCAGGGTGAGTTGGCACTGATGGCAACCATTGGTGCCGATAAAATGATTGAGGCATTGTAGTAACGTGCAGCGAGTTCCTGTGGCACCTGTATGTGAATCTGCAGTGAAGTGGCCGCGGCTTCCAGCATGACATCTTTGTGGATGACGTGCAGGTGTTCCTTGCCATTGATGTTGAGCTCGATTTCCGTGCCTTTGCGATGCCTTAATACCTGTTCGTTGAGTGCACGGTAGCGATCCATTAGTGAAATATTATTTAGGGTGAGGTCGTGGTCCTGCAGGGTAGGCAGGATGCCGATGCCTATAATATCTGTATCAAGTGAAGCTGCGGTTTTTTGGCAGTGTTGCAGCAGGCTGTTCAGTTTTTGTTCAAAGCTGGACAAAACATTATGTGACAGTTTTCCCGGTTGCGCATTGAGTTCGATGTTGAACTTTGCCAGCTCCGGGCTTAACAGGGGATTGTTTGCGCGATCAAGAAAGGTTTCGTTAATTGCTGCCGGGTGTCCGTTGGAATCGATCAGCCAGGTTTCAAGTTCGTAACCTGCCATTAATGCGGTAGATGAAAAACGGTGGCTTTCAAACCAGTTTTTTAGTAATGATGTTTCCTGCTTCAGGTGCGAAACAAACTGCTGGTAGTCAGTTTTGTTAAAACGGCTGTATTGTATTTCGTCGCCCATGTCTCAAGTCTAATACAAAGGTAGACGCTGTGTGAATAATGTTGTTTTACAGTAACCGGCGTGTCTTGTTACGGGCATGTTTCGATGTTATGAATATTAATGCAGTTCTTAAGTGTCAGTGATGTTTTTTTATAAAAACAGTTTACATTTTAATTGTAAAGAGGTATTAATA
>WFOC01000043.1 GCA_015488295.1 Gammaproteobacteria bacterium | reverse complement strand
GCTGTCAATTGCCCCGCCCTCACGTGTTTTTGCTGGCTGGCAGCCGTTTGCGGATTACATGAGTGCGCGGCTCGGGCGCTCTGTCGAGGTTGTTGTGCCCAGAGGTTTCAGCAAAATGAAAGAGACTATCGAAAAGGGTGAGCTGGATTTTTTTTATATCAACTCACATGTGTTTTATCATCTGTTTCAGTCTGGTAAAGCGGTGCCGGTTGCGCAGATGGAAAACACCGCCGGTAAAACCACCACTCGCAGTGAAGTCTTTGTGCGAAAAAATAGTGGCATACAGACTATTGATGATCTGAAAGGAGGCGAGATTGCTTTTGTCAGCCCCATGGGGGCCGGTGGTTATATTGCGCCACGTGCTTATCTGCATGACTCGGGGCTTGAAAGCGGGGAGGATTTTAAAGAGGTCTTTACCAGAAATTTATCAAACTCTATTCATGGTGTGCTGCTTGGTGATTATGATGCGGCGGCAATGTGCGGTGTTAACTATGAACTGATGAGCCGCAGGATAAGCATCGGTGATCTGAAAATTATTGCCAACAGTAATGAATATCCTGAAAACCTTATTGCTGCACGCAGTGATCTTGCCGCAGGACTGGTTGCTGAATTTCGCCAGCTATTGCTTTCTTTGAACAAGACGACATATGGTAAGCAGGTGCTCGAAAAAATGAAGGGTATGAAGATAAAAAATTTTGTAGAATATGACGAGAGCATGAATGATATTACCCGGGAACTACTTGAAGCAGGGCACTTATAAGTCCATTTTTTAACCATGAAATCAGGAGTTTTTTACAGGATTTTATTTAGTCTGTTACTGCTTTTTGTAGTTAGTACTGGCTTTATGGCGCTTATCCTGCTTAATGATGCGAAGAGCACAATTGAAAATTCTCGCCTGCAACTGGCGCACGCTCTGGCCGAGAGCATGGCTGAAAACAGTCTCGATGCGCTGGCTGTAAAAGATTACGAGCGGCTGGAACACCTGTTAAAAGCGTCTGTACTGAAAGACGATTTTGCCTACGCCTATTTAAGCCGGGCTGACGGTCTGGTTCTGACACATACAAATATCGAAAAAGTAGCTACCGAAAGTCGTGCACTGGGTGAGGTAAAAACACCGCTGGTGCTGGACCGGGAATACCTCGGTCAGAATGTCCGGGAAGTGGTCTACCCGGCCTACCTCGGTGGCAAGCACATGGCTAATGTACATCTGGCTTATTATCTGGATGCCAGGCCGCTGTATACAGAAGCTATTGCATGGCGACTGGTCCTGCTGGTTGTCGTTATGTTGCTGGTGCTTTCTGTTGCCACTGCAATTATCCTGCGCCACACCCTGAGGCCGATAGAAAGTCTGGCGCATATCATGGCGCAGACTGCCAACGATGTGCCCGGTCTGCCGGATGAAATGCTTGTTCGCAATGATGAAGTCGGTTTGCTGGCGCGCAATTTCAAAGGCCTGATGCACCGTCTGGTGCTTAGTTACAACACCCTGCTCAAGGAAAAGGAGTTTCATCAGGTCACACTGGATTCGATAGCTGATGCAGTTATCATTACCGATGAAAAAGGTAATGTGCTGTATATGAACGCCGTTGCCGAGCAACTGACCGGCTGGCTTTCTTATGAAGCCAGCGGGCAGCCATTAAAATCTATCTTTATCATTATTGATGCTTCTACGCGGTTACCTATAGAGAACCCGGTTGAGAAAGTGCTGGCCACTGGCGAAGTGGTTTATCTCAGTAATCACACCACACTCATTGCCAAAGACAAGACCGAATTTCAGATCGCTGACTCTGCCTCGCCGATTCGTGATCAGGACAATAATATTCTCGGTATGGTATTGGTGTTTAATGATGTTACCGAGCAGTACCAGTTGCGCGAGGCCAGTGCGCGCAGCAGAAAAAATCTGCAGGCGATTATGGATAACTCACCGGCTATTATCTATGCCAAAGATGCGCAGGGGCGTTATATTTTTGTTAACCAGAAATTTGAGCAGTTGTTTCAGCTGCGTAGTGATGATGTTATTGGTAAAACCAATACTGATATTTTTCCAGCAGACTTTGCGGAAAAACATGATGACACTGATAAGCAGATATTAGGTAGTGGCAAGACGCTGGAGATAGAAGAGCTGACACAGGTTAATGGTGAGCCGCGAAATTTCCTCTCGGTGAAATTTCCACTGCGTGATGAAGATGAAAAGACCTATGCCGTTTGCTGTATTTCTACAGACATCAGTGAGCGCAAAAAACAGGAGGCATTATTACGCCGCAGCCAGAAGATGGAAGCACTGGGGCAGCTCACCGGTGGTATCGCACATGACTATAACAATATGCTCGGTATTATTCTGGGTTATGCCGAGCTGCTGGAGAGGATGCTGGGTGACCAGCCAAAATATGTTCGTTATGCGCATGAAATTTATCACGCCGCAGAGCGCGGCAGTAAACTGACGCAAAAACTGCTGTCTTTTACCCGGCAGAAAGTGCGAAAGCATGCCACTGTTGATATCAATCGCCTGCTGCAGGAGCAAAAGGAGGTTCTGGAAAAAACGCTGACTGCACGCATTGAATTAACGCTGGATCTGGCAAGTGACCTGTGGCCGGTCAACATCGATGACAGTGATCTGGAAGATGCTATTCTCAATATGAGTATCAATGCCATGCACGCCATGGAATCGGGCGGCCGCTTGACCATTCGCACCTGTAATACACATCTGGCAAAAGGTGATATAACAAACCGTGATATGAGGCCGGGAGATTATGTGCTGCTGACTATTACAGACACCGGCATTGGTATGGATGAAAAAGTGCGTGAGCGAATTTTTGATCCGTTTTTTACTACCAAGGGGCAGCGTGGAAACGGTCTGGGCCTGAGCCAGGTTTATGGTTTTGTACAGCGCAGTGGCGGCTTTATTCAGGTTTATTCCGAGCCGGAGCACGGCACCCGCTTTGCGTTTTATTTTCCTCGTAGTCAGCAGTTAAGCAAAGAGCAGGAAATGCACGATGATGTATCCGATGCAAGCCTGCACGGCAATGAGACAATACTGGTGGTTGATGATGAGCCGGCCATTACCTCTCTGACTGAAGTGGTGCTGATCGAACACGGCTACAGGGTTTTTGTCGCGCACGATGGTTTACAGGCGTTGAATATTCTCAAGGAAGAAGACGGTAATATCGATGTGATGATTTCCGATGTCATCATGCCCGGTCTTGATGGCAGTGAACTGGCCAGAGAAACCCGGCGCTTGTATCCGCATATAAAAATCCAGATGATCAGTGGCTTCGCTGACGACCGCAATCACGGCATGGCTGACGATGATCTGCATAAAACCATGATGTATAAACCCTGTTCTTCACAGGCTTTGCTGATTCGCATAAGGTATTTGCTGGATACAGACAGCAGCGAACAAAAACGGGGTTTGTCGACCATTCTTGTCATGGATGATGATTACGATATTCTTGAACTGTTTCAACTCAAGCTGGAAATGCTGGGTTATAAAACCGTCATTGCACGCAGCGGTGAGGAAGCGCTGGACCTGTACCGTGTTTCTCTTCAAAACGGCAAGAGCATTGCAGCCATGATTGTAGATCTGAATATTCCCGGTGGCATGGGCGGCAAGGAGCTGGCAGAGAAAGTTCTGGCGCTGGATGAAAATGCCAGAATCATCGTTGCCAGCGGCAGCAGTGGCTCATCAGAAATGGTTAATTTCAAAGACTATGGTTTCAGTGGTGTGCTGGAAAAAACAGCCAACACCGAAAAAGTTCGGCAGGTTATCGAGCACGTGCTGTCCATGTAGTGTTCCGCCGGTAGCAGGCTGAGCACCGGTTTTTTTTGTGTTCACACTTTCTTCAAGCGGGTGACACCGTTTCGTCATATTCCTTGCGTATCTTCTCAACCCGGAAACCAGCACCGCTGTGTTTCTTCGTATTTGTGTCCTGCGGCACCATGCCGCGTTAATCGTTAGGGGTTAAAAATGAAAAAGATAAAATTTGTTAGTTCACTGCTGGTGACGGCTATGGGTGCAGCACTGGCAGGCTTTGCGCATGCAGGCCCGGCGAATGAGTCACCGGCAAAATGGTATGCGGATGGCGAGCATGCTGTAGAAGCGGCTAAAGACTTACGTTCAAATAAACATCGTGCAAAAAACATCATTCTGTTTGTTGGTGATGGCATGGGTATTTCAACCGTCACTGCAGCACGCATTCTGGAAGGTCAGCTTCGCGGTGAAAGTGGCGAAGAAAACCAGCTGTCATTCGAGATGCTGCCTTACACTGCTTTGAGCAAAACCTACAATACCAATCAGCAAACACCTGACTCTGCTGGTACCATGACCGCGATGATGACTGGTGTGAAAAGCAAGGCTGGTGTTATCTCGGTAAACCAGAATGTGTTTCGTGGTGACTGTGCCAGCAGCAAAGGCAATGAGTTGACAACCTATCTGGAACAGGCGGAAATGTCAGGCCTTTCAACCGGCGTGGTAACCACTGCACGTTTGACGCACGCGACACCGGCGGCAACATACGCGCATACGCCTGAGCGTAACTGGGAGGATGATCATGACCTGCCGCAGGAAGCGATTGATAATGGCTGTAAAGATATTGCACGTCAGTTAGTTGAATTCCCTTATGGTGATGGCCTGGAAGTTGCCATGGGTGGTGGTCGTCGTAATTTCTGGCCACGTAATATGGCTGACCTGGAAGATACCGGAAAAACAGGTGAACGTGATGACCAGCGTAACCTGACGGAGGAATGGGTGAGTAACTACAATAACGCAGCATTTGTCTGGAACAAAGATCAGTTCAATGCGATTGATGCCAGCAGAACCGATCACCTGTTAGGTCTGTTTGATCGCTCGCATATGGAGTACAACGTTGATCGTGATACAGATGTTGGCGGTGAGCCATCATTATCAGAAATGACCGGCAAGGCCATCGACGTGTTGAAGAAAAATGACAAAGGCTTTTTCCTGATGGTTGAATCGGGTCGTATTGATCATGGTCATCATGCGGGTAATGCTTACCGTGCGCTGAGCGATGCGATAGAATTTTCCAAAGCAGTGAAAGCCGCAATGGAAAAAACTGACAGCAAAGATACGCTGATCATTGTTACTGCTGATCACAGTCACGTGTTTACCATTGCTGGTTATCCGACACGCGGCAACCCTATTCTGGGTAAAGTGGTTGGTAATGACAGCCGTGGTGTTTCGAAAGATACTTTCTCCATGGCAAAAGACGGCATGCCTTACACAACAGTCACTTATGCTAATGGCCGGGGTTATGCCATGCTGGAAACAGGTGGTGATACTCACTATAAAGTGCCTGTGCAGGCTGGTCGAGTTGCAGACCTGACATCAGTTGATACCGAAGATGAAGGTTTTCATCAGGAAGCACTGGTGCCGCTGAGTTCGGAAACGCACTCGGCAGAAGATGTTGCGATTTATGCCGGTGGCCCGGGAGCTTATCTTATGCATGGTGTGCAGGAGCAGAACTATATTTATCATGTGATGAAGGAAGCCTCCAGGATTGAGGATCGTGATGATGACAGAAGAAGCCGACGCATGATGGACTGGCAGGATGTTGATTAAAAAATAAAACAGTTTCAGGCATGTTTTAGGGGAGCACTTTGGTGCTCCCTTTTTGTGTATGGCTGATCAGCAATATTTGCTGGCGTTGATTTAGGTTTTTGATAGCGTTATTGTTCTCTGCAGTTCTGCAAGAAAAATATAATAAGGTCGTGAGAATTGCATCTGCTCGCCAGGTTTCGTGATATTGTTTATTTGTGTTATACCTGTAAAAGTAAACAGGCATCATGCGCGGTCGCTTGCTGGAATATTAATCAAGAAGTTTTCAAAGGGTAATACTGGTGAATAACATATCGAAAACCATCGTCTATCTGATACTTTCAATAATAACGCTGATAGCCGGTTATGCCTATTTGAGATACGCCTTTCAGGTAACCGATGTGTTTCCGTTTACCCAGGAAATCGTCATTATTATTCTCGGTACGGTTTCGACTATTTTTATTACGGCGTTGCTGCTTAATAAACAAACATCGGTTGAGATTGAAAAGGAGCAAAATGTCAGGCACCTTGATCTCAAGGCCAGCACCTATGAGCAGTTGCTTGACCTTCTGGAAAGAATGTCGATGCTCGATGAGTTCACTAATGCCGAACTGGTCAGGCTGCGATTTATTACGCACAAGCTGGCGATTATTGCGTCACCTGACGTGTTAAATGAGTATCAGTCGTTTCTCGATGTGGTCGCAAAAATATCAGCAGATAAAAGTTTTATCGGTGATGCGCAGCAGCTGCATGAAGCGCTGGGTGTGCTAACCATGCAGATACGTCAGGATCTCATCGGTGATCAGTTGTCATCGAATTATACTGAAAAGCAGGTTAACGAGATGATACGGCGCAACTCGCGTGAGTCATCGGCTATTCGAAATAATTAGCGCGAGATAGCGTTTTTTTTGTGCTTTGTGGGAAGCAGGCTCTCTGCTTGCCTGCAGGTTATGCAAGGTTTTAAGTCGTGTGTGACCGGCATTTTTTCTGTTAATCCAGCCTGTTTTTATATCCCCCTCCCTGAAAAATTAAAGCCTGAAAGTTAAAGAAAAACTATTTTATTCCGATATGTGTGTCCATAGTGACGTATATCTTCAATAAATAAGATTTTTTGTGGGATAAATGTTTTTAAGTGAAAACTCACTATGCCGTTTTTGTGACTATGAAAACAGTTAATGGACAGGTTGCTTGATGTCTTTTTTATCTGTTTAGTATGGTTTGAATAAAAATCTTGGATATAAAGGATGTGGAAAATGAACAAATTTAAGAATCTAAAAATTTCAGTCAAGCTTTACTCGGTGCTTGGCCTCATCATCATGATGCTGCTGTCGCTGGGGCTCTTCGGTCTGTACCAGGCCAGCGCAATCAATGAACGTGTCGACAACCTTTATACCCAGGAGCTGGTGCCTCTGGAGACGGTTGATGATATGAAAGCCTCGCTATATCGCATTCGTGACCGGGTTACTCGTCATATGATGGAGCCTGATCGGCAGAGCGTGCATGAACAGCAGATTAAAGAACAGGTTGCGCGACTTCAACGTAATGATGACAAGTACCGTGAATCCCGTTTAAGCGAAAAAGAAAGCAGTCTTTTAGACAGTTATGAAAGAAACTGGCATGAATACAGAAATCTTCTCGAGAATAAAATTCTGCCCTTAAGCCGTAATAATGATGTTGAATCAGCAGAAGAAATACTGAAGGGTGTTGCGCAAAACTATTTTCGTGATGCACGTGAAGCGATAAATAAACTGGCTGATTACCAGGTTGAACGAGCTGCAAAACGGCATGAAAATGCAGCGTCCGCCTATGAGCTGATGCTGATTATCAGCGCCATTATCATTATTGGCAGTATTGCCATTGCCGGTTTTCTTGGCTGGTACCTGGTCAGAAGTATAACGAATCCTATCTACCTTATGCGTGATGTGCTTTCTTATGTTGAGAAGGGTGACCTGACAAAGCGTGCAGATTACCAGTCTGATGATGAGATTGGTGAGATGGCGTTGATGCTTAACAAGAGTATTGTGGCGCAGCAGCAGATGATCGGTGAAGTCAGCCGCATCAAGATTGCACTTGATGTCGCACAGACCAGCATCATGATGTCGGATGCAGAGCATAAAATTATCTACATGAATGAAGCTGTGCAGAAGATGTTTGCTGAAATAGAGCCATCTCTGAAAGAGGTAGTTCCCGGCTTTTCTGCTAATCGACTTATCGATAGCAATATTGATGACCTTCTTGGAAACATGAATTATCCGGATGGCCACGTAAAAGATGTTAAAGCAAGCTGTAGCACAGTGGTAGAGGTTAATGGCCTCACGCTGGATGTGACGGTTACCCCTGTGTTTGATGAGAGCGGTGAACGCCTGGGTACAGCTGTCGAATGGAATAACCGAACCCGCGAAGTTGAAGTAGAAAATGAAGTGGCGGTTATTGTTGATGCGGCAGTGAATGGCGATTTCAGCCAGAATGTTGATGTTCAGGGCAAGCAGGGCTTTCTGTTAAAACTGGCTGAAGGTATCAATAATATTCTAAACACGACCAGTACCGGTATTGATGATGTGGTACGTGTGCTTCGTGCATTATCCAGAGGCGATCTTACGCAACATATTGAAGCTGAGTACAAAGGTGTGTTTGCACAGCTGAAAGATAATGTGAATACAACAATTGAGCAGCTCACCGATGTAATCGATGGAGTGAATAAAACCACGAATAGCAGTGCGAATACCTCGGCACAGGTTAATGGTGCTGCCAGTGAACTTGGTCAGGGTGCCTCTGAGCAGGCCGCTTCACTGGAAGAAATATCTTCATCCATGGAAGAAATGTCAGCAAATATTCGCCAGAGTGCGGATAACGCAAATCAGACGGAGCAGATTGCACAGAAAGCAGCAAGCGATGCTGAAGAGAGTGGCAGGACGGTGGTGGAATCGGTTAATGCAATGAAAAATATTGCCGAGAAGATTTCCATCATCGAAGAGATCGCCAGACAGACCAACCTGCTGGCATTGAATGCAGCGATTGAAGCGGCACGTGCCGGTGAACATGGCAAAGGTTTTGCGGTGGTTGCTGCCGAGGTTCGAAAACTTGCAGAGCGCAGCCAGATTGCGGCCGGTGAAATCGGAGACCTGTCCAGCAACACGGTGGTGCTGGCTGAACAGGCCGGTGAAAAACTGCACAAGCTGGTGCCGGATATCCAGAAGACCGCTGAACTGGTACAGGAGATCAGCGTTGCCTCGAGAGAGCAGGATGTTGGCTCGGAAGAAATCAATAAAGCCATCCAGGCACTGGATCATGTGGTTCAGCAGTCTGCTGCTTCGGCAGAAGAGCTGGCGGCCTCTGCAGAAGAATTATCCAACCAGGTGGCTGAGCAGCGTGAAGCGATGAGTTATTTCACGCTTGCTGACAGCCCGGAAAATGTATCTGTCGAGCGCCGCAGTGCAGATTCAGCAGGTGCCAGATTGAGACAGAAAAAAACAAAACAGGTGAGTCAACGTGTTGAAGAAAATACTGATGGCGGTTTTGATTTTGATATGGATGCTGATGACCAGGCTTTTGTTAAATACTAGACAGACGTTTGTGCATTAACAATAAAGAAAAATAAATATCAGGACAAGAATAATGAATAATGAAACACGTGAAGGTGATATGGATTTAGCTGATGAAAACGCGGGGCAGTACCTTACATTCATGCTGGACGGTGAGGTGTTTGCTACCGACATCAGAATGATCCGGGAAGTGCTTGAGCATACCCAGGTAACAAAAGTGCCTCGTTCACATGAAAGCATGCAGGGAGTGATCAACCTGCGCGGCAAGGCGATACCTGTTGTCGACATGCGATTGCAGTTCGGCATGGCTTCTGCTGAAGTAACGGTTGATACCTGCATCATTATTATCGAAGTGATAATTAAAGAGAAGACGACCATTCTTGGCGCGTTGGTAGATTCTGTGATGGAAGTCATCGATCTGAAATCTGACCAGATGGAAGCTGCGCCTGATTTTGGTTCACGCGTAGACAATGATTTTATTCAGGCAATAGGCAAGTTTGGTGAGCGTTTTGTTATCGTGCTCGATATGAATAAAACGTTCTCCTCAGAACAGCTTGGAAACATACAGGAGTCATGCGCTGATAAAACAGCGGTGGAAGATGCCGCGTAAAGCCGTTGATATTAACCACCTGATTAACAGTGATTGAAGTATGATCATGAAATATTCTTTGTATCCATGGAGCCTGTGTGCATTATTGTTTCCCGGTCTGTCTTTTGCGGAACCGGCTGAAACAATTCAGCCGGACCGGCCAGGTTTTAGTACCGGCACATACACCGTTGCACCGGGAGTGGCGCAGCTGGAGCTGGGTTTCCAGTCGGACTATGGCAATAATAGCGGTGATCCGGACACTTTCACTGCACCGTTGATCAACGTGCGTGTTGGCCTCACATCGACTACCGAACTGAATGTTCTGGTCGATGGCTGGAGTCGTGAGCGCACGAACAGTGGCAGCGTGACTTCATCCAGTGATATGTTGCTGGGCGCAAAACATCGTTTGATAATGGCAGAACAATACAATGTTTCATTGCTGGGGTATGTGTCCCTGCCAACAGGTAATACACCGGATTCAGGGACTTTTACATCATTCCTTGGTTTGTTATGGGACTATGAGCTTGATCAGGATATAAGTGCCTTTGGCACCTTGCAGTTTATTTCTTTTGTGGAAGGCGGTCAGCGTTCCAATAACTTCCAGCCGGCCATCGGCCTGTCTTTTTCCCACACCAGTAAACTTAGTAGCTACATCGAATATTATCGGGATATGTCATTAAACATTCGTGCCGCCCGTGATATTGATATGTTTGATGCCGGTGTTGCCTACCTGCTTACCGACAATATACAGATGGATGTTAACTTTGGGGTTTCCCTTGATCAATACGCCAGTGACTTTTTTGGTGCCGGTTTTGCCATAAGGTTTTAAAAAAGCAGATAGTCACTATATTCGCTTATAGTATCTGTAACTTCTGGTTATTATTCTGTAGATAGTGTGAACAGCGGTTATTTACTATAGTATGGCGGTTATGGTATCGACAGGAAAGGGAACGTGCATGAAAGCATTTAAAGTCAGACGGATTATTTCGGCGGCTGCTCTCGCCTTTTTTTCACTAAACGCTTCCCCTGTTTTTTCAGCTGATACCTTGCAGGTGTCGTCCGGTATTCGTGAGCCATTGTCTAACTTGCAGCAGACAGGGTTTAATGATCTTGTCGCGAAAGAGGTTTTCAGACGTGCCGGTTATGATATAGACATTTTAAGAATGCCAGCGGCCCGTGCTTTGCATGATCTCGATAATGGTATAAACGATGCCGATCTGGTGCGCATAAAGAAGATCGACAAGATTTATTCGAATATACGCATTGTGCCGGAAAAGATTATTGATTTTGATTTTGTTGCTATTTCAAAAAACCTTGAATTCAAGCCTGATGGCTGGGACAGCCTCAAGCCTTATGAAGTAGGCATTGTTTCTGGCTGGCGAATTCTTGAAGTAAACGTAAAGAGCAATATCTCCGTTACCCGGGTTGAAGATACCCGGCAACTGATAAAAATTCTCGACAATGACCGTGTAGATCTGGTGGTGTCCGAGCGCTGGCAGGCGCGGCAGGCTATTAAAGTACTGGCGGTTAACTTGCTGACAATCCATGAACCGCCCATCAAGAGTAATGAATTATTTCTTGTTGTCCATAAACGGCATGAAAATCTCATACCGAAACTTGCCTCGATTATAAAATCCATGAAGCAGGATGGCAGCTTCGAACGTATTTATAAACAGACGTTGGGAAAATTTAAGGGGTAAGAATGCCGGAGTCTGATGATTCAAAAAAGATAAATTTCAGGCCGTTGAAAGGGACGCTGGCAAAAAAGCTAATACTTGCAATCGTCATAACCAGTTCATCGCTCGCTTTCGTAATAACAGCTATTCAGCTGTACGTGGATTATAGAAATGACCTGAATGATGTAAGCAAGAAACTGAGTGATATTGAAAGCGGTTACAGCAACAGCATTACAGAAAGTGTATGGCTTTTAAACGATGAGCAGATCAGTCGGCAGTTAAAAGGTCTTATTGCGATTCCGGGGATATTTTCAGCAGAGATAAAAGTCGATGGTGATGTTCGCTGGCAGGCAAGCAAGTTTAAAACAGGAGATGCCTATCCAAAACATTATCAGCAGCATAAAATTGCACTGGTTAAACATTACAAGCAGCAAGACAGGGTTGTTGGTGAGCTTGTGTTACTGGCAAGCCTTGATGGAATATATCTGCACCTGTATGACAAGGCGGTTCTCATCTTTTTCACCAATGCGCTAAAAACTTTTCTGGTCAGCATTTTTCTTTTTTTCTTCTTTTACTTCTTTATCACGCGGCATTTATACAAGCTTTCTGAGTATGCCAAAGACATTAAGCTGGGGTCTTACATCAAACCCTTGCAATTTGATCGTGCAAAAAAATCCGAAGCAAAAAAAGATGAGCTGGATCACCTTTCGGACGCAATAAATGTCATGCGTGAAAATCTTGTTGAGTCTTATATTTCTATCAGCCAGGTAAACGACCGCTTGAAAGAAGAGCTGGCTATCAATGAGAAAATAAATGCCGAGCTGGCCGAGTCAAAAGAACTGATTGTTAAAAAAGAAGGTGAGCTTGATTACATTATCAATAATCTGGTTGATGGTGTTATCGTTCTGGCTGAAGACTTTACCGTTTTGCGAATGAATGATGCGGGCAGGAGAATATTTAAATATGATGGCATGGCCAATATCAGGCTGGATGATATTGTTCCGTCAATAAACCCTGATTCTCTGTCGACAGAAGGTTCTGGTGATGCGCTCATCATCGCAAATTCACAGAACAGCTATTACGGTGTGGATGCTGAGGGTAATGAGTTTCCGCTGCGCTTATCGCTGGTGACACTGCCGGCAGATAGCAGCGCAAAATATATCTGTACCTGCCTGGACATTACCAAAGAGCTGCAAAAAGATGAGCAGTTGCAACGCAGTAGAAAAATGGAGGCACTTGGCAACCTTACCGGCGGCATCGCGCATGATTACAATAATATGCTTGGCGTGGTCATGGGTTATGCAGAATTGCTTGAGCGTGAAGTTGGTGATCAGGCCAGGCTGGCAAGATATGTCGAGGTGATAAAACATGCGAGCGAGCGTGGTGCAAAGCTAACGCAAAAGTTGCTGTCATTCTCGCGTAACACCAGCAGTGATTCCGGTGTGGTGAATATCAATAAAGTTCTGCAGGATGAGCGGCATATACTGGAAAGAACACTGACCGTGCGAATCAAGCTGGTGCTCGATCTTGATCCTGATTTGTGGCTTGTCAATATCGACAGTAGTGATCTGGAAGATGCTGTGCTTAATATGAGTATCAATGCCATGCATGCTATGGAGCTGGGTGGTCAGCTCACTATTCGAACCTGTAACAGTCAGCTTGTTGAATCGGATACCAGGGCCAACAGTTTGCCTGCGGGAGATTATGTTGTACTCACCATTACTGATACAGGTATCGGTATGGATGAAAAGACCCGGCAACGAATATTTGATCCTTTTTATACCACCAAGGGGCAGCGTGGTACGGGACTGGGATTGAGCCAGGTTTATGGTTTTATGCAGCGCAGTGAAGGTCTGATACAGGTTTATTCAGAGCCTGGCCACGGCACCCGGTTTTCACTTTATTTTCCTCGCAGTCATCAAATAAGCTGTGCACAGGAAAAGCCCGTTAATGTACCGAGCGTTAATCTGCGAGGAACTGAAACAGTGCTGGTAGTTGATGATGAAGCCGACATTACTTCGCTTACCGAGATTGTGTTAATTGATCATGGCTATAAAGTGCTTATTGCGCATAATGGGTTGCAGGCGCTGGAAATTCTCAAAGATGAAAATGCAAATGTCGATATTATTATTTCTGACATTATTATGCCGCTTATGGATGGTTGTCAGCTTGTCCGAGAAGTCAGGAAGCTCTATCCGCATATAAAAATTCAGATGGTTAGTGGTTTTGCAGATGATCGCCATCATGGTGTTATCAATGATTCGCTGCATAAAAACATGATGTATAAACCCTGTTCCTCACAGGCGCTGCTTATTCGTATACGTCATTTACTGGATAATACAGTGGTCGAGGATGAGCTGGCATCGCAAACCATCTTGATCATGGATGAGGATTATGATGTGCTTGAAAAGTTTCAGTTTCACCTGGAAGTGCTGGGCTACAACACAGTCACCGCGCGCAGTGGTGAGGAAGCGCTGGAGTTATACAGGCTTTCAGTGCAAAGAAGGGATCGTATTGCTGCCATGATTGTTGATGTTTCGGCTTCGGTGGGCATGGACGGGAAGCAACTGGCATCAAAAATACTGGCGCTGGATGCGGATGCCAGAATCATTGTTTTCAGTAGTCATACCAGTCCAGCCGAAATGTCTGACTATAAAGATTATGGTTTTAGTGGCGCAATAGGAAAAGGCTTTGATGCCGGGAAAATAAAGCAGGTTATTGAACATGTTCTGTCCGCGCGTTTTACTGAATGAGTCAGCAGCTTTTACAGATAAACTTTGAAAGTTTATGATGCTTGTTAAGCGGTGCCCGCCCTCATATCACCATTCACCATTCGCTGCTTTCACAACGGGCGTTGCAGCCAGCGTATTTTCCACTTTTTAACATGCGGTAAATATTTTCCGTATTCGTAAACAGCCAGGCCTGACAGGATCAGGGCTGTACCCAGCCATACCTTGCTACTGATGGTTTCGTTATTTAAAAACGAGCCCAGTAGTAGAGCGGTTATTGGTGTGATCAGTGTGATAATCGCTACCCGTTCGGGTGCCAGGTTTTTCAGCAGGTAGAAGTATAACGGGAAACCAACTGCTGAACCGAGCAGGCCCAGGTATAAAATTGACAGACCGGTTTTTAATGGAATGGTTTCCGGCCAGTCGCCGATAACAATACAGTTCAGTATGAAAAAAGGCAGTGCTACGGCGATGCTTCCTGCGGTGATGGCTATCGGGTGAAAGTCAGGCTGTTGCTGTTTTATCAATACCGCACCGATGGATTGTGAGGCAGCACTGATAACGACGGCGGTGATACCAAGCAGGGCGGCGGTCGAGATCGACATGCCTTCAATGAAGACCACGATGAGTCCGACAAAACCTGTCAGCATGCCGCTTATGCGCATGCCGGACAGCTGTGAGTCTTTTAATATCAGGCTCGCCAGTACACTGGTGAAGATCGGTGACAGACCAAAAATCACCGATACCCAGCCGCTGGGAATGTGTTGTGCGCCCCAGTAAACAAAACTCATCGCCAGATAAAGTGTTGCGCCGCTGACCAGGTAGACGCGTCGTGCTTTTGCATGCCAGGGTAATTCAATCTTCATGAAGTGCAGCAGTGCAAGCAGGGCGAGCAAACCGATTGCCATGCGTGCGGCAACGCCAAACTGAAAGCCGATATTGTGGCCACTCCATTGAATGGCCAGTGGCGTGGTGCTCCAGATCAGAATGACCGAGAGATATGAGATTGGTACTGACACGTTTTCCTCTTTTTTATTGTGTTATGTTTTCTTGCTTAAAGCGTCGCATCGCCATCCATGGCTCCTTGCGACATACGACCGCCATGGATGGTGGAGGTGCAGATTTTGCAGGAGCAAAATATCTGCCCGCCCATCCATGGGCATAAAAAAAGGCCGCTGTTTGAATAGCGGCCTTTTGAAATTCGTTTGTGTATCGTGTTTACATTAATGAATAATCAAAAGGCAACCGTGCTCGTTTCCAGTGGAAACAAACAGCCATAAGAGCGACGGCGATGAGCTTGATCTGATTTATCATGTCTCGATAGTGGTTTAAATAACCGGGACTGTCAACCGCTATTTCATATTTTTACCGGGGTATTTTTTCTGGCAGATAATTCTGCACAGGATATAATACAAATCATCGATTTTTATCGACGATGTTTTTTTGCGTTTATATCCTGGGGAGAGAAGGAAAAATGACAGCAATAAAAGTAATCGCGTTTGCACTGGTATTTGTTGTGGGGCTGGTTTTTTTTACCCTGCAAAGAAACGGTGCCAACCTGTTTCAGGAGCCGGGTTTTGCTAAACGATTGACAACTTACCTAACCACCAATGTTGCCGAGACCGCTGACAACCATCCGTTTCCCGAATTACGTACACCGGTGTTTAGCGTTGATGCTGAGAAACTGTACCAGCGGGTTTTATACGTCGCGGCAGAATCAGGCTGGAGCGTGCTGGCAAATGATCGCGACAACCAGGATGCTAACTTCGTTGCGCGTACGCCGATATTTTTGTTTGAAGATGATATTTATATTCAGGTGAAATTTGTTGATGTCAATGAATCATCGCTGTACGTGCGTTCAAGTTCTCGCACCGGCAAAGCTGACTTTGCTGCCAACGCCGGACATATTCAGGATTTGATTAACGGCATAAAAGAATAATTTATTGCTGTAGTTTCTGGTGTACGTTTTCGGTCTGTTTTATCAGCCGCTCTTTATTCTCATCGGGCACGGTTTGCAGCTTGCTGACGCGCTCACTGAACGTGCTGGTTTTTGCCAGCATATCTTCGATAGTTTCTTCTGTTTGTGATTTATTCAAACCACAGTTTTTTGCGAAGCGTTCCACGGCCTGTTTTAGTGTGACGGGGCTGTCGCTATCATCGGGTGTTTCGCCGTACTCGCCAAATGGCATCACGCTTAACATGTCGTGTTGTGCGTAGGCACGCATAGGTGCCGGGTCATAAATTTTGGAAAAGGCTTTTGTGCCGCCGCAGCAGGTGATGGATAAATTTTCCAGGTGCAGATCGCCGTTGCCGGTGAGCAGTGCCATCAACAGGCGTTTGAACAGGTGTAATTTTGCTTCGCCGGTGTTGCTGACAAATTCGACCGGTGACAGGTCGATGGCCTGCGCGATTAAATCATAGCGATAATCATAATGGTTGTTCAGCGGTACACCGGAAGCGAGGATGGAATAAAGCGTTTCGCTGCACAGCGGTGTGTTGTTGCGGTCGCGGTCAAATCGTTCGATAGCAAGCGCGGGCATACCCTTGAAAAAACATGACCAGTATCGCGGCACATCGAAACCGGCTTCGCGGTGTATTTCCAGGGTGAGCATTTCCAGTTCGATGATGCCGGGGTAGCGAGTGGTCTGCTCAAACTTGAGCACCACGTCGATCACCCCCGGTGTTTTCTGGCGGGTTGGCAGGCCGATGCGGCCATCCCAGCCGGACTCGGGAATGGACAGCAGTAGTTTGGGAATGGCACCGCCAACGCTGGGCGTTGGTCCTACTGTCTGGATAAAAACATCGATATC
>WFOC01000042.1 GCA_015488295.1 Gammaproteobacteria bacterium | reverse complement strand
CTCATGTACCACAACATCGCCGCCAACACGCCGCCATCTACCAGCGTCACTCCCGAACGGTTCCGGCAGCATATGGATTACCTGTCCGACAACGGTTTTACCGTCTGGCCTTTATTCAAAACCCTGGAGCATCTTGCCACCGGCAAGGCCATCCCGGAAAAAACCGTGGTGCTGACTTTCGACGATGCGTACCGCTCGGTTTACGATGAAGCATTTCCGGTGTTGCGAGCCAAAGGCTGGCCGTTTACGGTGTTTGTTACCACGCAGTATATTGCAGAAGGTTACAGGCACTACATGAGCTGGCAGCAATTGCGAGAAATTGAGCGCTTTGGTGGTGAAACAGGAAACCATAGTCGGACACATCGCCACCTGGTTCGTCATCGTGGTGATGAGACAAAAGAGCAATGGCGTAAACGCGTCATCAGCGAGATTGATCAGGCGCAGTATATTTTGCAGCAGAATGTTGCACGGCCGGTGCGTGTGGTGGCCTATCCTTACGGTGAGTATTCAAAAGAGCTGACAGAATTGTTGCGTGAGCTTGGTTATTTTGGTCTGGGCCAGCAGTCCGGCGCGGTAAGTTCAGGAAGTGATTTTCAGGCATTGCCACGTTTTCCGATGGCGACAGGTTTTGATGACATGGCAAGTTTTGCGGTAAAAGTTTCTGCAAAAAATTTACCTGTGACAGTGCTGTCACCTGATGATGGTATTGTTAGTAAAGACACAGATATTCCGGTGTTGATTATGCGGCTGGAAGACGGTGATTATAAAAAACCGGGTTTACGCTGCTACGCCTCGGGGCAGGGGCAGATACGTGTCGACTGGCTTGATCCGGAAAACTCTGTCGTTATTGTCAGAGCGAATGAGAAGGTTAACCCTGGCAGAATAAAATACAATTGCACCGCACCGTCAAAGACCGAAGCCGGCGTTTTTTACTGGTTCAGTTTTCTGTGGATGAAACCCGAGGCGGACGGCAGCTGGTATAAAGAGTAGTTAATAACGAATAGCAAAAAAGCCAGCGCTTACTGCCAGCGGTAGTTTTAAAATTCACCATTCACCATTCACCATTCACCATTCACCATTCGCTATTCGCTATTCACTGCTTCCATGCAGCCAGTCTAAAGCTTCTTTTGAATCTTCAAAAAACTTCATCTCGCCAGAGATAAACCACGAACCGACTTTTGTTGCATATTTTTGCCATTTTTTATTGCCAAAAACCGCGACCTTGTCGAAGTCATTGCCGCGCTTTAAATCGAGTTTGAAATCGTCCCACAGTGCGCGCAGTTCCCAGCCTTCGAATTCAGAAGCGTCGATGTAAATTTTCACCCTGGGGTTTTCGATACCTTCGAGCGCAGCGTCGATCATTGAATTTATTTCTTCGTAGTCTTCGTGCGTGAGTTTGCCGACCACTTTGAAAGACAGAAAAAATTCTTCGTTAAATCTTTCTATGCTGATGGAAAGACCGTGTTTGATAACGTTCATGATGGATTCCTCCTGTGCTTGATCGTTACAATAATATTACCTGACGGGCCTTCGAATAATTTTCTGTGTCGCAAATTACGGCGTGCTTTTATCCATGCCCTGATTTTTTAATGGGGGCGTTCGGGGTTTTTTTAAAGTGTTTTTGACATACGAAAATGCTGTATTTCATCGAACAGCAAATAACTTTTTTCGATGATTCGGTAGCCCAGTTTTTCATAAAAGCCAACAGCGGGTTCTCTGGCATCCAGAATAATTTTTTTATGTGAGGATTTTTTTGCGCGTTGTTCCAGCGTGTTGATCAATGCGCGGCCGATACCCTGTCGTTCATATGATGGGCTGACGGCCATGTAACGAATCTGCGCCTCCGTGCCGGAGTTGAATTGCAGGCGGGCGATAGCGATCACTTTTTCTTCTTTGTCTAGCGCCATGATATGAAAACATAAATCCTCAATGTCATCGGTTTCCGAGCCTTCCGGTTGCTTCCAGGGGGCGCGTAGCAGTTGCCAGCGTAACTGATAGTAACGCCTGAACTCTGTCTCATTTTCCGGTTGCTTTAGTCGGTAAAACATCGTTCCGGTTATGTGATGATTTCCTGCGCACGTTGCAGGGCATCGATACGCTGGTCGAATATATTGCATGCCTCAACATATTTGAGAACACCCTGCTGCCGCAGCATCTGATAGACATCCTCACCGGCACCGAGCAGAATTATCTGCTGACCGGCGTTGATGGTGTCGCTAATAATGTCTTCCAGTGCACGCGTGGTGGTGAAATCGATGCTGGGTACGTCGGACGGGTCGAGCAGCATGACCTGGTAGTTATCGGCCATGGCTTGGTCCGGTGGGACCGGAGACCTGTGCTGGTGTGCCGCCGAACAGCGCCGCAAAAAAACCGGTAAAGATAGTGCCGTACATGCCGGCGACAGGGCCGACACCGGAAGCGACACCCATCGCCATTGCCAGGGGAAGCGCGACTACAGCGGCAGTCAGGCCGCCATAAATATCACCGCGTATGTTGTTGAAGTGCGGTCCGTTGATGAAATTCATGTGGCGAATTTTAAAGGGGCTGGTTGTGGCTGGCTATATCCATGTTGCAAGAAGTTAAGTGACGGTTGTGGAGTCTAAGCAGATATCGAAAAGACTACTGTCCACAGATGAACGCAGATAAACACAGATGTTTTTTTGCTTTTGCCTGCGGCGAAGAAAAAAATAAAACGCTTTTATCTGTGTTTATCTGCGTTCATCTGTGGATATAATGTTTTTTGCCTATATGTCCGTTGCTGGCAGTTGTAGGCCGGCATAAGGCGTTGCCGTTGCTGGCGCTTTTGCCACGGATTGCCTGCAACGTACCTTATGCAGGCCTACAGTTTTATTTGTGTTTATTTGCGGCAAATATTGTTTTTAAATGTTAAGCAAACACTACCCAGGTAGTCGCAATATACTTCACGCCTTTTTCTAAAGTGACACCGCGGTGTTCGTGTGTCCAGAACGGCGGGAATAAAACCAGTTTGCCGGCTTCTGGTTTGACTTTAACCTGCTGGTAGGAAAACTCGGTTTCGCCACCGGGGCCTTCGACATCGTTGAGGTACCACACCGCCACCAGCTGGCGGTCGGCAAATTCGTGACTGCCGCCGTCGATGTGCCAGTGATAGTACTCGCCGGTGTTGGTGCGCTGGATGGCGTAACCGTTGTCCTTGAATGCACCTTTAAAAAACGGGTACATCTCGCGAAATTCGATGATGGCTTTGCCCAGTGAGCGGAACAGTTCGGTGTCCAGATCTTTCCAGTTTTCCTTGCCGCTGGTGACCAGGTCGGTGGAGCGTTTCATGCTCTGGTCTTTGGTAAAGGTCTGGCCGATGCGTCCGGGGTACTGGTTTTCGGTGTCGTCTTCAAAACGGCGGATCATTTCCTGGCAGATGTCCAGTGGCAGGGCACCGGGTTTTTCGAAGATGAAGCTGCCGGGCTGGCCGTTGCCGTTGGGTACTTCGTGGATAGTTTTTTGTTTAATGCTCATAAGGCGGGCTTAGATGTGGTTGTTGTTAATCAGAGTCTCGATTCTAACACTGCATTGTCTGGCATCGTTTTGATGTAAGGCAAGCATCTGCAAGGCGAGGTTCTGCCAGTGGTCGACGGCTGCGGTGACAGTCCGCTGGATGCTGTCGATATTTTTGTTTTCGCACCAGCGTTCATAGGCTGTCATCAATGAAGGGAATATGTGCTTTCGCATATTGGTCAGGTTGGCAAAATAAAAGTGGATGGATGCCTGGTTGTTGTTTTCGATCAGCGTCGGCAGCGTGTGCAGGGTGTCGGCGTAATGGTCGCGCACCGCACGTGCCATGATCTCGGCCTGGGTGAAGCTGATGTCGGCCATCATCTGATGCCAGCCGGACAACTGCTCACCGGCCTGGATTTCGCCGATCTCGTGCAGCACGGCGGCATCGAGTTCGTTATCGGTCATGCTGGCCAGGGCATTTTCCAGATCGTTATCAAAGTCGTAACAGCGAATCGCGCGCGCCATGGCGTTTTCCGGCTTGTTCCAGCGCCATTCGTCGGTGCGTTCCCAGATCAGGCGTTTGAAGGACTCGCGGCGGATGTAGATGGTTTTGTGCTGGCTCATCGCCGGCGGTGAGGTCAGGTCGCGTGCCAGTTCTCTGCCGCTGATGTAGATGGTGTAATCGTTTACCTGCTGCTTTTTTTCCAGCTCGGCGAGGAAAAAATGTGGTTTGTCTTTCACGCCGTAACCGGCACTGTACACCAGGTTTTGTGCCAGCAGTTGCTGGTTGATGCTGTCTGAGTCGAACGGATCATGTTCGGCAGAAGTGATCGGCAGTCGATGATAGTCTTCGTTTTCTATTTCGTCCCACAGTGCCTCGCGCTGGTTCAACCAGTTGCCGATATTTTCGGTGGACAGCTTTTCGCTGAATGCGTACTGGTGTTCCCAGCGGTAAAACTCGCGCATTTTCAGCAGGTACACGCACAAGGTGTAATTGCCCGCGTGCCGTGCATCGGAGATATGGCAATTGTGCTGTACCTTGTCGCTAAGTTGCTGTATATCCATTCTGGGAACGTAGTTATGAAGACTTGCTATCCAGTATACTATTCGGCGCTTAACAGTACATACGAAAGCATTGAGGTTATTATGAAAATTCGCGTTAAAAACAAGTGGAATGACAAAAACAAGGAACGCACCCCGGAAGAAACCGGCAGCGTACTGAGTTTTAATTTCTGGAAAATCGCCAGCGCCAATGTCATGCACATGGAAAATGAGGGGTTTCAGACCGATACGCATTTTATGCGCCTCGATGTGATTGCTGAATTTACCGTATTTCTGGTGCACGTGGTGGACCGTGTGATTTCTTCAAAAGACTATTCCGCCGAAGACCGCCAGGCGCTGATCACCGCCCTGGCACTTAATCTGGCAAAGACCATGCACGATAACCGCCGTGATGTGTCCGACGACAAGGAAACCGATTTTCGTGCGGAATATATTGCGCTGATGAACGAGCGCATGAACGAATACAGCAACTTCAGCTTTGAAGAGGATAACCAGCCCGGGTTTCAGGTGCGCCGTTGTGTTGGTGGCCATGTGCGCGATGTGATGGGGGAGAAGGACAATAAGTGGATTCCTGATCAGGTGATCGATATCGAGATTCCCGATGCGATGAAGGCGTTTAAGAAGGTTACTCGGGGTGTGCTTTGAGAAAAGCAGAAAATATTATCCACAGATGGACGCAAATGAACGCAAATAAAAACAAGAACATATTTTTACTGTCATCCTGAGCGAAGCCGAAGGATCTTAAGTTTTTAGGCTCTTAATACTGACAGCAAGATCCTTCGGCTTCGCTCAGGATGACAAGAATTTTAGTTTTCATGGGTAAACAGGTGTTATTCGCGAACGAAGCTTTTAAATTTTTGATCTTTTTATTTGCGTCTATCTGTGGACATAACGTTTTTTGATAACAGATTTAAACCACAAAAAAAAACCGGTGATGCTCACGCATACACCGGTTTTTTTACGGGCAATAAGTAATCTACTTATTTAACCCATTTGCTGAAGTTATCAGCATTTTTTTCTTTGCCGTCTTCGTAACCAGCTTCATAAGCTTCTGTTACACGTTGCTCTTCGCGTGGTGGATTCAGGACGTAACCGCCTTCCCAGCCAACGATGTATTCCGGGTCAACACCAGCTTCTTCCATTTTTGTAACAGCATTATAGTAATCTTGATTCATCTTAGTATCCTCTAGGGCTTCTAAACATATTGTATATATCGTTGAAACCGCGATGGTAACAACCTCGATTTTTTCGACCGAGTTAATTAAAACATGGACGATTGATGGGCGCAGATTATACCTAGTGTGAATGGATTTTGGAATGCGTGGCGACTATCCCTTTAGAGGGAGTAGGGTAAGTTGTAATGGGTGGGGCTGGATTATCGCTCAGCGCCCTGTTGTCGTCAAAATCTATGGAAGCAGCGGGCATTTCAGGGAAATTCAGCTTTCTTTCTGCCCGGGTTCAAGCGCTGTTTGTGGTAATGGTTTTTATTTTAACTGATTGAATGATAGATGTTTTTTTGTTTTTTTAAGGAAAATAGCCATATGCAATTTCTGGTTAAATAGTATGTCCTATAAGGTATATGAGAAAAAGACAGCCGTGATAAACTGCTTCTTTTATTTAAAGTCAGTTTGCACCGCAAATTGATGTCACGATCCGAGAGAACCGCCATGACTGAAAAATCAGCAAATGATAACGCCAGCGCACCAGTTGAAATAAGTGATATAGATGCCAACTTCTCCAGTGGCATCGCCGCGTTTGAAGCTAAAAATTTCAAGCAATCACTGCAGTTTTTAGCACCGCTGGCAGAAGCCGGTGATGCCGAGTCACAACATCGTTGCGCCATCATGTATCAGAATGGTCTGGGTATTGTCGCCAACGAAGCCAAAGCCGCAGAATACATGTTGGCCGCCGCTGAACAGGGCCACGCCATCGCACAGCACGGCCTGGGATTCATGTACATGGAAGGTGAGTGTGTCGAGCAGGATGCGCAGCAGGCAGTGAAATGGTTTACCAAAGCCGGTGAACAGGGCCTGGTCGGTTCGCTGACCACGCTGGCCATGATGTACCAGGAAGGCAATGGCGTGGAAAGAAACCCGGAAGAGGCAAACCGTCTGTACAAGCTTGCCGGTTTTGATGACATGGTCGTCGAATAAGCGGCAGCGTTCAACCATAAAAACAATTTGAAGATATAAAAAAACTATGCGTCCAGCCCACTTATTAACCGTTGTAGAAAAAGAATTTATCAGTACCCAGTCCGGCCACCACACCCCCGTCATGTTATGGGGCGCGCCTGGTGTCGGCAAATCGCAGATGGTGGCGCAGGTTGCCGAAAGACAAAATACGCCGTTGATCGACATCCGTCTGTCGCAGATGGAACCCAGCGATCTGCGTGGCATTCCGTTCAAGGTAGAAGATTCTGTGGAATGGGCGGTGCCTGCGATGCTGCCCAACGCCAAACGTCACGGCGAAAACGGCATTTTGTTTCTCGATGAGATTACCTCTGCGCCGCCCAGTGTTTCGGCAGCGGCTTACCAGCTGATTCTGGATAGAAAACTCGGTGAGTACGAAGTGCCTGCTGGCTGGGCGATTATCGCCGCTGGTAACCGTCAGGGTGACCGTGGTGTCACCTACAGCATGCCTGCGCCGTTAGCGAATCGTTTTTCACATTACGAAGTCGACATCAACCTGGACGACTGGGTCGCCTGGGCGTATGCCAATGGCATTGATGAGCGCGTCATTGCGTTTTTGCGTTTCCGCCAGGATCTTTTGTTCGAGTTCGATGCCTCACAAAACCCGGTAGCGTTTCCGTCGCCACGTTCCTGGGAGTTCGCGCATCGTGCACTGCATAAATTTGAAGATCATCCCGAACTGTTTTCCGGTGCGCTGCAGGCCTGTGTCGGCAAAGCCGCCGGCATCGAGCTGGCGGCGTTCATCGCCAGCCTCGACCAGATGCCGGACCTTGATGCCATCATCAACGGTGAGCAGGTCGAAACGCCGAAAGAAATTGACCTGCAATACGCGGTTGCCACCGCACTGGTCGGTCGCGCCATCCGCGCCAAAGACACCGATGATGCGATGAAAGTGCACGGCAATATTCTAACTTACGCCAACAGCTTCCCGCAGCGTGAGATGGGCGTGATGATGGTGTCGGACATGCACCGCGCGATTGGGCAGGATATTTTTTCCGTGCCTGAGTTCGCTAGTTGGGCAGATAAAATTGCTGATTTGATGCTTTATTAAAGCAAAAGAATTTATCCACAGATGAACGCAGATGAACACAGATTCGTAAAGCAAAAAGTAGCTTTCATCTGCGTTCATCTGCGTTCATCTGTGGAAGATGTTTGTTTTTCATTTTTTTTGTTTCACTAAAGTTTGTATGAGTAGTTTTCCCGACGTAGAACAAAAACTCGCCACTGCCAGAACACGCTTGATTTTAGACAAGCCATTCCTCGGTGCGCTGGTGTTGCGTCTGCCGATGGTGGCGGGTGATCCCAAATGGTGCGAGACCACCTTCAGCGACGGTAAAACCTTTTATTACAACCACGATTACATCGACGCGCTGGATCAGGAACAGACCCAGTTCGCGCTTTCACACGAAGCTTTGCATTGCGCGCTTTCACATTTTCATCGTCGTGGCCATCGGGTAAAACATCGCTGGGATCTGGCCTGTGATTACGCGGTGAACCCGCTGCTGATCAATGACGGTTTGAAACCTACGCCCGATGCCATGCACCTTCGTGAATACGAGGGCATGACCGCAGAAGAAATCTATCCCTGCCTTGAAGACAACGACAATGACGGCGAACGGGATTTAGAGGCGGAGCAAAAATCCGATAACGCAGATAACGATGAGCAGCAGGAGCGCCAGGACAGCGGTGGCGGCGGCAAGGAAAAGGAAAAAGAAAACGACGAACAGAGTGAAGGTCAGGGCGAGCAGGACAAGGATCAGGACGATGCCGGTAAGGGTGGTGCAGCGCAGCAACCGGCGGCCATGTCGCCGCAGGAAGAAGATGAGTTAAGCCTGCAATGGGAGCAGCGTCTGGCCGGTGCGGCGCAACAGGCCTTGCAGTCGGGCAAGCTGGAAGGCGAGATGGCGCGCATGGTCGATCACCTGCTGCAACCCAAACTGCCGTGGCGCATGTTGCTGGCGAGATACATGTCGGCCACCGCACGTGAAGATTACAGCTACACGCGGCCATCCTCGCGCCGGGGTGATCCGGCGGTTTACCCCAGCATGCGCAGTCATGAGACGAACATTGTGGTGGCGGTCGATACCAGCGGTTCGATTGATCAGGAAGAAATCGAAGAGTTTATTTCCGAGATCGATGCCATCAAAAGTCAGGTACGCGCCAGCGTTACTTTGCTGACCTGTGATTCAAAACTGAATCACGGCTGCCCCTGGGTATTCGAAGCCTGGGAGCAGTTTCAGTTTGATGTCGAGATACGCGGTGGTGGTGGCACCAACTTCAGACCGGTTTTTGACTGGGTAGAAGAACAGGACAGAGCACCGGATCTGCTGGTGTATTTTACCGATGCCGAGGGCGTGTTCCCGGAAGTCGAACCGCATTTTCCGGTGACCTGGCTGGTGAAAGGCAAAAGCAAAGTGCCGTTTGGTGTGCGCGTACAATTAAATTAAAACAGGTAGGGCGGGCATTGCCCGCCGTTTTGCAGAATAGACCAACAGGGTTTGGCGAGTATTGTTTGTTCCACAATTACTATTCTCTGCGAGAAAATATTTTTTAATTATTTTGAATAACAATTAACAATTAACAATTAACAATTAACAATTAACAATTAACAATTAATGGCTCTCTCAGCAGAAGACAATCTACGACTTAACGTTCTCCTCGCGCAGGAACTTTATGCCGTGCGCATCGATGAATCAAAGATGATCGTTTACGCATTGACGGCAAAAGGCGAAGCTAAAGTGCCGCTCAATGCCATCGGCAAAGATGAAGTTTATATCAAGGAAGTAAAAGCCCTGTTCAGTACCCACGTCATGGGTTCACCGGGTGGTTATCCGGTTTATCTCAAACGCTGGACGCGGATGGGGCAGGCGCGTGATGATACTCTGGCGCAGCTTTTATTACTGGGCGAACCCGAAGCGGTCGTCGCTGCGGTACACGCCCCGGGATTGAGCGATGAACTCGCCGCGCGCGCCTGGTGGGCCATGCCGAGCGCCGAAAATGCCCGGCGTATGCTGGAGAAAAAAGCCGTGGCTGAAGGCAACACCGGCAAAGAACTGGCAGAATTTCTCATCGAGTTTCTACCTTTCGAAGAAGAGCAGAGTGACATGATCGAATCGGTGCGCCTGGTATTGCAACCCGGCCTGATCGATCAGCAACAAAAAGAAAAGTTGTGGGCGAAAACAAAAACCAAACGCAGTTTTTATGTTGGTTTTCTGCACGCAGCAGCGGATGATCTGCCGATTGATGTTGATGCGCATGCGCATCATGAAAAAGTCAGCCGGCAGCTAAAGCCTTTGCTGGATGAAAAAAATGCCTACGCCCTGATGCTGGAAAAAGTGCTGAGTGACAAAGGCCAGGCGTTTATCGATACTGCCGAGCAGGCGCTGAAAAAACCGGGCAATCAGGATGTGGTGGTGTCGCTGCTGGCGGCTATCGCTAATTATTTTTCCGGCATCGCGCCCGAAACATTCAGTGAAGATGACATCGTTGCGATCTGCGCTGAAGCTGAAACATTGTGCTGTGGCAACAATGACGAGATGAATAAAGTTATTGCGGCTTTAGAGGGTTCTATTGATAACGCGCAGCAATATCTTTGTGCCATGACCGTGCTGTCCTGCCTGAGCGTAAAACTGGTGAACCCGATTTTTGCGCGCAGTGATGCCATCGGCACGGTGATGCGTAAAAAAATCAAACCGGTGACTGAGCCGATTTTTGAACAGTTAAAAATACTGCGTAACTGACAGGATCATGCGTTTTGATAAAGTGCTGGTGATTATCGATGTGCAGCTCAAAGCCGATGAGTTGCAGCAATATCTGCCGTGTTCAGCCAGCATTATCGGCCAGACCCTGGCGCAGATCGCGATTGAATACGAGCAGGAAAACAAAACCGCCTATTACCCGGCCATCGATTTTTTCAAAACGCTGGCGAGTGATGATACCACCCGGGTTGATCCCGATCTGATTGCTTCTGCCGAGCAGGTGGCGTGGCTGGTATCCAAACTGGCGCGCCAGACCATCCAGGCAAAACTTCGTCCGATTTTTTCTTCCGTGCAGTTCCAGTCGATTCAGACACTGGCGTTTTCCATGCCGAGGGTTCGGCCGAATAAGGCGGATACTTTTGATAAACTGGCAAAACATTACACGCCGGACAGGGTGAAGATCGAACTGGTGCTGACCATGATGCGCCGTGACTCCGAAGCGGAGGATGATCGTGCCGAGCCTTATGCGCGCAAGATGATGTTTCGCTGGCTGGAATCGGCTTTTGAGAATATCGAAATTACAGGTTCAAAAGCCCTGTAGGCGGGAGCGTTTTTTGTACCTGGGTTGCTTGTGTCTGGTTTGTACACACTGCCCGCCGCCGTGATGTTTGCTGCCAATCTGCCAGGCATACGAAAGCAGGATTAACGCTTCTATAGCAGGGTTTTATACTCGTCTTCCTTAAAACCCACAAGCAGGGTTTTGCCGCGTTCCAGCACCGGGCGTTTTATTGCGCTCGGATTATCAAGCATCACCTGAATGGCAGAAGTTTCATCGATGTTGTTTTTGATGTTGTCATCGAGCTTGCGCCAGGTGGTGCCACGTTTGTTCAACACCACTTCCCAGCCGGCTTTTTTGACCCACTGTTTCAGGTGCTTTTCCGGCACGCCTGATTTTTTATAATCGTGGAATTCGTATGCCAGATTATTTTTCTCCAGCCACTTGCGGGCTTTTTTCATGGTGTCGCAGTTAGGGATGCCGTAGAGTTTTATCATCTTTGAAACCTTAAAAGCATTTCACCACAGAGGCACAGAGGGCACAGAGTTTTTTCTTTTTGTCAGGAACGTTGCAGACGCTATTAACAACATAAAAGTTTTTCTCTGTGTCCCCTGTGCCTCTGTGGTGAAAAAAAAGTTTTTAAACCTGAATTGATTTAATCAATATCACGCAGCAGTTCATTCAAACCAACTTTACCGCGAGTTTTCTCATCCACCTGTTTCACGATGACCGCACAGTAAAGGCTGTATGTACCGTCTTTTGATGGCAGGTTGCCGGAGACAACAACCGAACCGGCAGGGATGCGGCCGTAGGAAATTTCACCGGTCATGCGGTTGAAGATCTTGGTGCTCTGGCCGATGTACACGCCCATGGAAATCACCGAGCCTTCTTCGACGATCACGCCTTCAACCACTTCGGAACGTGCGCCGATGAAGCAGTTGTCTTCGATGATGGTGGGTGATGCCTGCAGTGGTTCTAACACGCCGCCGATGCCAACGCCGCCGGAGAGATGAACGTTTTTGCCGATCTGTGCGCAGGAGCCAACAGTCGCCCAGGTGTCGACCATGGTGCCGGTGTCGACGTATGCACCGATGTTTACATAAGATGGCATCAGTACCACGCTGGGTGCGATGTAGGAGCCGAAGCGGGCAGTGGCCGGTGGCACCACGCGTACGCCGGAGTCACGAAACTCGCGGGTGTTGAGGTCGGCAAATTTTGAATTGACCTTGTCGTAGTAGTTGGTGAAACCACCTTTGATGAATTCATTGTCGTTGATGCGAAAAGACAGCAGCACGGCTTTTTTCAGCCATTCGTTGACCACCCAGTCGCCGTCGACTTTTTCTGCGACGCGGGCTTCGCCGGAATCGAGCAGGTTGATGGCTTCGGTGACAGCGTCAGAAATATGGGTTTCGACGTTGCGTGGTGTGATGTCGGCACGGCGTTCGAAGGCTTCTTCGATAATGCTTTTTAGATCAGACATGCGGTGTTTCCTCTAGATATATAGTGTTTAGTTTAATGTTTGGATGTACGTTTTGATGCGTTGTGCAGCGCTTAGGCATTCGTTCAGCGGCGCAACCAGTGCCAGTCGCACATGGTTTTTGCCGGGGTTGATGCCGTCATCTTCACGTGACAGATAACTGCCGGGCAGCACGGTGACGTTCTGTTGCTGGTATAAATCGCGGGCAAAGGTCTCGTCGTCAATCGGCGTGTTCAGCCACAGATAAAAACCGGCATCGGGTGGAGTGACTTTGATCACCGGGCTGAGTATGTCGATGACGGCGGCAAATTTTTCGACGTATAACTGGCGGTTTTGTTTGACGTGTTCTTCATCGTTCCAGGCTTCGACGCTGGCGACCTGATGTACCGGCGGCATGGCGCAGCCGTGGTAGGTGCGATACAGCAGATAGGCCTTGATCAGCTCGGCATTGCCGGCAACAAAACCCGAGCGCATGCCGGGCAGGTTGGAGCGTTTTGACAGGCTGTGGAACACGACGCAGTTTTTAAAATCATGGTTGCCGCAGGCTTCGGCTGCTTCCAGCAAACCAGCCGGTGGACTGTTTTCGTCGAAGTAGATCTCGGAGTAACATTCGTCGGAGGCGATGATGAAATCGTATTTTTGCGACAAGCTGATCAGTTCGATCAGCTGCTGTTTCGAGATAACGCTGCCGGTCGGATTGCCCGGTGTGCAGATGTAGATGATCTGGCAACGCTGCCAGTCGGTCTCGTCGATAGCGTCGAAATCGGGCAGGTAATTATTTTCTTTGACCGTGTTGTAAAAACGCGGTGTCGCGCCGGATAAAAACGCAGCGCCTTCGTAAATCTGGTAGAACGGGTTGGGCATCAAAATCAGCGCATCATCTTTTCTTTCGATGAAACATTGCGCGAAAGAAAACAGCGCTTCGCGGGTGCCGTTGACGGGCAGGATGTGCTGTTCAATGTCCAGCGCATTGTCGCTCAGTTTAAAACGCCGTGTTAGCCAGCTGGCGATGGCGTTGCGCAGTTCGCTGCTGCCTTTGGTTAGTGGGTAGCGGTTGATCTCGTTCAAGTTTCTGTTGATACTGTCCAGCACAAAGTCCGGTGCATCATGTTTGGGCTCACCAATGGACAATGCGATGTGGCCTTCAACTTCGGGAGTGCAGTTTTCTTTCAGGGCTTTGAGCTTTTCGAAAGGGTAGGGCTGGAGTTTTTGTAGGTCGGGATTCATTCGGTGTTGTTAGCTTTTGTTTGTCTGACATCGGTTGCAGTATGCAGCAGGGGCGGTATTATAAGCGATTTCAGCGAAGGCTTCAGGAGTAATCTATGCCACAGAACAACCCGCCGCTGGTCGCTGCCATCGACCATTGCAGCCTTATCGTGGCCGACACGACGAAAGCACTTGGGTTTTATACGGGTATTCTTGGTCTGCAGGTGGATGCTTCACGCCCGGACCTGGGGTATCCCGGTGCCTGGCTGCAGGTGGGCAGTGGCCAGATTCATTTACTGGAAGTGCCGAACCCGGATTCGGCGGACAACCGGCCGGAGCACGGTGGCCGTGATCATCATGTGGCGTTGCAGGTTTCAGATCTGGATGAATTGATTCGGCGGCTGGAGCAGGCGGCGATTGATTACAGCAAAAGCAAGTCGGGGCGGGCGGCTTTATTCTGCCGGGATTATGATGGCAATGCGATTGAACTGCTTGAGAAGTAGTTTTTATTCGGCTGTGTGAAAAGCCGCGTTTACATTTTTATGCGGGGTGTTCCGTTTTCCTGAGGTGCATGAAAAAGTTTTTGATGGCGCGTGCCGTCGATATAGGTCAGGGATTCAGGGCGGCTTGCAGAGTCGTCTGGCAGGCAGCGGCCGATAAAGTCGCGCACCTGTGCTTCGGGGATTAACTGGCTGTCACCGTATTCTTCCATGTAGTGGCCGTACATGCTCAGGCATTCAGAAGTGTTGTTGACGGGGTTCGCAAGAACCGGGTCGGTCAGTAAAAATAGTGCTAACAACATGAATATAAATTTCATAATCAACTCCGTTGATGAATGGCGGCCAGTTTTGTCGCATTTATACCCACGCTATAAATATAGCCGGTTTTTTTCGAAAAATCCTGAAGCTGATGTGTTGCGGTGTGTTTATGTCTGTGGTCGCGGGTCACAGAGTAGCGTCTGCAAGGCTTTGCCTGACATGGGGCGGTGGTAGAAAAATCCCTGCATGCCGTGCACGCCTTTCTTTTTGAAATAATCAACCTGTTGCTGCAGCTCGACACCTTCGGCGATGCACTGGATGCCCAGTTGTTCGGTCATCACCAGGATGGCATTGACGATAGCCTGGGTGTTGTTTTTTTCCGAGTAAAAAGCAGCAACAAATGATTTATCGATTTTAAGTATTGAGATAGGCAGCTTATGCAGGTAGGCGAGGGATGAATAACCGGTGCCGAAATCGTCCAGCAGAAAATCGATATTGTTCTGATGAAGTTTTTCCATTTTTTCGATGGTCAGATCAACATTATCGAGCAGCACATTTTCGGTAAATTCAAGTTTGATAAAGCCATTGGGTACGTTACAGGCACTGATAACCTTGATGATTGAATCGACAAAATCTGTCTGGATGAACTGGCGCGGGCTGATGTTGATGCTGATGTAACAGAAGCTTGAATGCTCATCGAGTTGCGCATATAAGGCTTCAGCATAGGTGCAGGCGTGTTGCAAAATCCATTCACTCAGTCCCAGAATCAGATTGCTTTCTTCAGCAATGCTGATGAAGTTAGCCGGTGAAATATTGCCGAATTTTTTATTTTTCCATCGTATCAACGTTTCCGCGCCGATAATGTTTTCATCAGTATTGATGATTGGCTGATAGACCAGGCTAAGTTCGTTGTTTGTAATTGCCTTGCGCAGATGGTCTTCAATGATCAGGTGTTGTACGGCTTCGACATGCATTTCCGGATTGAAAAACTCATAACCGTTTCGCCCCTGTTTTTTGGCGCGGTACATGGCGGTGTCTGCATGGCGCAGAATATTTTCACTGTCGGTGGCTTCATCAAATGCATCAGGAAAAATTGCAATGCCGATGCTCGGTGTGATATGCAAACTGTGTTCGCCAATCTCGATAGGCCTTGCCAGGGTTTCGATAACGCGGATAGCAACTGTTTGTGAGGTACGTATGGCATCTGCCTCGCTGTTGCCGGTATTGCTAAGGATGTAGACGAACTCATCACCGCCGATGCGAAATACGGTGTCACCAGTGCGCGCCTGTTCGGTCAGGCGTTGTGCAACCTGGGTTAATAGCATGTCGCCGATGGAGTGGCCGAGTGAGTCGTTGACGTTTTTGAAGTTATCGAGATCGATGTACATCAATGCGCCGTAGTAGTCATAGCGTTGTGCGTTGGAAATTTCTCTGGAGAGGGAATAACGAAACTCACGGCGGTTTGGCAGGTTTGTTAAGGGGTCGCGTTTTGCCTGTAGTTCGTAGGCGCGCCGGGTTTGCTTGTTTTTTCTGGCCTCGTCGTTCAGTTGTTTTGTTCGCTTGATTAGCTGGAAATATTCGGCTGATTTGTTGATGACGGGGATGAGTGCGTCTTTGAGGGCATCCTGAAATTTCCCGTATTGATTTTCGAGCAGTAATATTCCGTGGCTGCCAAAAGTAAAAGCGAGGATCTCGTTGGCTTCCAGTTTGCCTGTTATATGTGTATTAACTGTTTTATTTTTAAAGTGCAGCAGCAGTTTTTTGATTGCAGGAGTTTGTTCCTTTACAGGGTCTTCAGCTGGCAGTGACAGAAAATTATTCAGTGGTTTTTCAGCGCTTGAAGATTCTTCTAGAAAATAAAGGTGCAGATTTTTCAGCCCCAGTGTTGTGTACAGCGTCTGCATGAATTTGTGCAGGTATTCATCAGCGTTAAGGCTGGTGTCAGTTGACAGCAGTAGCTGGTTTTGAATGGTGATTAACTCGAGAGTATTGAAGTGATGATTTGTCAATTTAGACTATATCTGAAAGATATTATAAAGCGGGAGCATTCCTCTGTTGTCATCTAGTTTCGCTCAAGCTGCTGAAGGATACAAGTGTTTTAGTCTGTTGCAGATATGCTTCTGGCTATCAGTGACGAGACTCGTCGGGTTTCTTTGAGTGAGTCTAAATTGCGCGGTCTGATTACGCGATTTTCTTATGTGACATGGCATTCTGAAGTGAAAAGCCGGTGTTGTGTTTTTTATTGTTTTGAATGCGTGTCATCGACTGTTTTTAATTGTCGATGACACGGAGGCATGCGGCTGGTTTTCTAGTGTTTGCTGAACACTTCCTGTTTGCCATCTTTGCTTACCAGCAGCACAGAATAAGCATCTTTACGATGGCCTTCCATGCCTGGTGAACCCATCGGCATACCTGGAACAGTAAGTCCGGCGGCTTCTGGTTTTTCTTTCAGCAGGCGTTTGATGTCGTCGGCCGGTACGTGGCCTTCGATAAAGTAGCCATCAATTTCACCCGTATGGCAGGACTGGATGTCTCGTGTGATTCCCATCTGGCGTTTGACGGCGGACATATCCCGGCTGTTAAACGCTTCTACAATAAAGCCGTTTTGTTCAAGATGCTTAACCCATTTTGTGCAGCAGCCGCAGGTTGGGCTTTTATACACGGTTATTTTTGGCAGTATCTGTTCTGCATAGCTGGCTGCCGGTGTGATCAGAAAGGCGATGATCAGTAAAAATTTCAGAGAGAAAAAGCGAGCTTTTCCTGGCTGCGGTGCGTGTTTTTTCATTGTTAAATCCTGAGTATTGTTATTATTAACCGCTGTCTTTATAAATACAGACTTTGTCTGTGGAGACTGTAGGTTAAAAAGAATTGCAGTGCGAATATCGAGCTGGTTTTTTCCTGTTTTTTTTGTAACTTTTACAGCAGCTTCGGCAGCTGGTTTTATTAAAAGTTGCAAAGGGCAGGTTGATTCAGGTGATTTTTTGATTTGCATCAAATGCTCTTTTTCTGCTGACAGCATATACCGTTTTTAAAATGGCGACCACCATTAAAAAAGGTATACTATTTCCGGTGTTGAACTGGCAAGCTGAATTTTATCGAAGGCATTCATGCGTATTTTTCTGGTTACAAATCTGTTGGTTGTCTTCTTGCTATCGGGTGTTTCGTCTGCACAGGCGATGAATAATGTTTATGTGATTGATGACATTAATCTCAACGAAGAAAATTTTCTTGATATTAAGGCGCACCGTTTTCGCAAGTCACTTGAATACCAGTGGTATGACAATGTTTCGGCCTGGCGTATTACCGGTGCCAGCCTTGATGGTGATCTGGCATTTGTGCAAAACGAACTGAAGTTGCAGAGTGCATTATCACCGTATGTTAATGTCCGGCTGGAAATGGCGCAGCAGGTTTTTTATGCGGACGAAGAATTTCCATTGCCGATGGCTGAAGTTGAAATTTATCCGTGGGCGGGACAGCTCGGTTTTTCATTGCTGGCTACGCCGGCTTATGAGAAACGTGAAATGGATTTAGGTGTCGCTGTTATCTGGGGAAAACGTCCATGGAATTACACGCGTTTTGAATACATTAATGTCGATGCGTTGTATAACGAAAAAAATGCGTTTGATAATACCTTCTACAATAAGCAGCCAAAAGCCATGACACTTAACGGTAATTACCAGTTTGGTAAATATTACAAACTGCGTTTCAGTATTGGCCGTGATTCGCCAGGGGAACTTGTTGATCCTGATAATAACGGTGTTTTCAAAAAAGAGGGCAGTGATTACTTTCTTTTATTTGATTATCAGCCAGTGCCTGATTCTGTTATCGGAATAACGGTCACCGGTTTTACGCTGGATAAAACCAGTGCGCAAACCGGACAGAATAAACAGCAGGCAACGGATTATATTTCGCTTGATGTTTACTGGGTGAAGGGCATGGGCAGGTTATACGAACTTCGTTTTGGTTCGCAATATGATCACATCACTAATGACATACGTGATTTTGTAACGAGTAATAACGACCTCGATTACTTTATGAAAACACTGCAGGTTTACAGCACCATCTATCATCGTTTCAATGAACATATGGCCTGGGATCTTGGTTTGTATATCGGGCAGGTTGAAGAAAGGCAGAACTATCTGCAAGACAGTCGTCGCAATACCTTAAATGACAGTCTAGAAGCCAAGTTTCGCATGGGGTTTGAATACTCATCGGCAGATGGTCGCAGCTCGTTACAGCTTAATCTTAGCCTGAACGCGGATGATCCCGTCAATGATCCCGGTGATGGTGCTGGCATCAGTTTTCAGTCGGTATTCTGACCGTTACTGTTTTTCCACCATAACCATGAATTGAATCATGGGCACGTACCATGACTTTTTTTATTCCCGCAGGAATTTTCACATGACTGAGCGAGCGCATGAAAGGCTGCTCGTTTACATGTGGGTGCCGCAAGGTGCGGGTTGCGATTAGCTTGCCATCGAGCGTTAGAACTTCCCACCTGTTTGCATAATGATCCCAGCCTTTGTCCTGATGTTTGACCGTGACAAAAAAAGTACACGCGTCATAGCATTTTGTTTTCACATCAATGATGTCCGCTTCGTTGGCAGCGACGATTGCCGGTAGCAGGAGGAGTAAACAGGTAATGTGGTTTTTCATGGTGTTTTCAAAAAAGTGTTTGCCAGGAGCCGGCCAGTATATCTCGACACAGGGAAAAGAGCAGCTGTTAAAAAAAATGGTGTTGAACTGTTCTGACAGGTGTTTTGTTTATAAAACTAAAAGGTTGTTGGTTGTAAAAAAAAACGACACCAGATATGTTTGCTCATTATCTTAGTAAGGTGTTGAAACAAATGATTATTTTTCCAGATTTTTATCAATAGATACATATATCTTTGTTTCAGGTGTGTTTTTTTGTAAAAAAATATGACGTATAGCCATTTTATGAACATGCTGTTTCGTTATAACTCTTTGTAAAATAAGAGAATGGTGTGTTATGGCACGGTCTATGCATTTATTCATGGCAGAACATTTTTTTATGAAAATGTTGTGCAACTTACAGCAGGATCTTATGTAAGTATTTGATAAAATGAAAATAGGAGTTTAAAAATGAAACTAAAAATCCCCCTTCATAGAGCGTTAATTGGTGTTGCGACACTGTTGCTCTCAATGTCTGTTCAGGCAGCAACCTCTGTTTCCTGGAATTCACCAGCTGATGGCTCCAGCTTCCCTGTTGGAACGATGGTTACGCCCGATGGTACGGCAAATGCTAAAGGTGTGACGGGTAAAGGGCTGGATCTGGTCCTGGTGCTGGATTCATCAGGTAGTATGGGATGGAACCAGACTGTTGGTGGTGTCACTAAAACCAGACAACAGTGGCAGAGAGATGCAGCGATTGCAATGGTGAACAGCTTGCCTACGGGTTCTGTATCAGTGGGTGTTGTTGAGTTTGATGGTAATGCCAACCTTGTTCGTCAACTGAGTCCTCTGCTTTCAGATAAAGCCGCAATTATTACTGCTATTAACAGTGTGGATGCCTCAGGTGGTACAAATATTGGCTCGGGTATTCGTGCAGCTACTGCTGAACTGACAGGTGCAAACCATACTGCCGGTCGTGCTCAACAGATGGTTGTATTTTCTGATGGTTCAACGTACGGTAATCCTTCCAATGATGCCGCCGCTGCATTGGCAGCAGGTGTTGATAGTGTGCACTCCGTTGCATTGCCTGGTGCTAATTTAGGCACTATGCAAGGTATTGCGTCAAATGGTAACGGTACGTTTATCAATGCCAGCACAGCGCAGGGTGTACAGGACCTGATTAATCTGTTTAGTGGTTATGGTGGCTCACTGGTTGGTATTGAACGTGTTGATATTACGATGCCAGATGGCACTTTCCTTGGTAGTGTTGCTGTTGATGCATTCGGCAATTTCAGCACACCCGGTTGGTTGATGGGTCTTGGTGTAAATACGTTTGTTGCTACAGCCTATGCCAGTGATGGAACATCCGCGTCTGCCGAGTTAAATCTGTACGGTACTACAACAACGACAGATCCTTCAGGCAGTGTTCCAGAGCCAGGCATACTTGGTCTGCTTGGTTTAGGTTTGATGGGTATTGTAGGTGTACGTCGCCGCAAAGTTTAGACTGTACTAAACCTCAGCCTGATGACTCTGGCTGTTTTAAAAAGGGCGGCACTCAGGTGCTGCTCTTTTTTTATGGCTAAAAAAAACACCAAATACTTATGTTATTATTTCGTTGCTACTTCTACCAATATTGAAAAGGATTAATATGTTGAGTTCCCTGACCAAACTGGCAAGTTATACAATTTTACTGCTTCTGTCACAATCTGCTGCTGGCACTCTTATTTTTGATACAGGCAACAATGTCCCCGGTGAGGCACTGATGCAGGATCTATCAGTGTTCTCTGCTATCAGCAAAACATCAGCAGATCCTTTGCCTTCTTTGCAAAACCCCGATCAGGCAAAACGGGCTTTACATAATCTTGAAAAAGAATTTCGCGAGACAGGCGAGCTAAGAAATATTATTGATCTGGCTCCGCGCATTATAGAACTGCTGCCATATGAATCAAGCATAAGATACATGCAGGTGATTGCATTGATAGCAAAAGGTGATGTGGATTCTGCTCAACAGATCATGAGCGAACAAAAGAAAAAGAATGCCTCAGACACAATATATGCATTAATGGCGCAGGCAGCCATGGCGCGGAGTGCTGGGAATTTGAGTGAAGCCTCTGCTGCGGCCAGCAAAGCTGTATCTGCCGATGCGAGACATCCGTACCCTTATAATTTACTTGGACAGATTGAAGTAGCGCAGCAGCACTATGCCAGAGCGCTTGCTAACTTTCAGGCAGCGGTTCGTTATGCACCAAAATTTGCAGCCGGCTGGTCAAACCTTGGTGCTACGCAGTTTTTACAGGGTGATTTATATACAGCTGAAACATCGTTTTCAACCGCTATAAAACTTTCGCCTGACTATTGTGCGCCATTAATCGGGCGTGCAACAATATCAGAAAGTCGGGGTTATATAGAAAGTGCTATAGCTGATCTTGAAGCTTGCATAAAATCACAGCCTGAACAGCTGTTGGCAAATAAAAGGCTGGTTGCACTGTATTTACAGACTGCACGTTTAGATGAAGCAGAAAAAATTGCACAGTCATTAGCAATGCAGGATAAAAGTTTTTCCAGAACAGTGCTTGCTGATATATATCTGCGTCGAAACCAGCCAGGAAAAGCACGTAGCCAGTTACAGAGCATTTCCAGTCCTGATGCGCAGGTATATTATTTATTATCTTTCTGCGATACGCTAGAAGGGAAAGAAAAAGAGGCGGTCAAACACATCCGGCAGGCTGAAAAATTACTTCCTGATTCTGCCACACTGAAAATCACCAGCCTGATTTTTACTTTTTATACAGGCAGCGTGGTTGATCAGGAACGTTTAATAAAGCTGGGAAAAGATGCAGCCATTGGCAAGTTGGCGACATTTGTTGCTGGTAATGTGCAGGCAGCCACTGGCGACATGAAGCAAGCTTATGAGCTATGGCGTAAAGCAGAAGGTGTGATGCCCGGGTTTACTCTTGCTGGTGTTCCATTTAGCCAGGTTAGTAAATCACTGACTGCAGAAGAGCAACGTTTTCTGGCGATTGGTATATTGTATTCTCTGAAAAACCTTTACCCAGCTTCGCTATCAGAATTTAACAGGGTGCTTACCGCTAATCCTGATTCTTTCCTGGCAAATTATTTTTCTGCAACGGTGCACGCCCAGACGGGTAATAAAGTTGAAGTTGTCAAACATTTGAAACGTTCATTACGTCAGGCTCCAGGTTTTTTTCCAGCCAATTACATGCTGGCAGAAGTGTACTTGCAGAAAAGGGATATTGATTCAGCCATTAAGTATTATCAGGCGGCAACAGACAGTAAAGCGGACGGTGGTGTGCTGATCAAGCTGGGTCTTTTGTATGAGCAGAAAAACAATAAAAAGGGCGCTGCGACTACATACAGAAAGTTTATTGAATATTACCCTGATAATTTTATTGGCTACAACCAGTTAGCCTGGATGTATACGCGTGATGGTGAACAACTGGATGAGGCGCTTAAACTGGCGAAAAAGGCTGATGAATTACAGCCGGGAAACGCCAGTGTTAATGACACGCTGGGCTGGATTTACTTTCAAAAAAATGAATATTCAATAGCGAGGAAATACCTGGCTCTGGCTAATAAGGTCAGTGGTGGCAATAACGCAGATATTCTGTTCCACCTGGCCTCTCTGGAAGATGCTTTGGGTAATACAGAGACTGCAAAGATGCTTGTGACAAAAGCGCTTAAAAAATCTGCGAACTTTGAAAGTATCTCACAAGCGAAAGAGCTGCTGAAAAAATTACAGAGAAAATAAAACCCGGCCTGAATTAATCATGAGTGCTGTGAAATAGTTTCTTACAAACCTTATTTCAGACCGCCTCTTTCAAGCCAGGCATCGTATATTTTTTTATTCCACTTGCTTTGAAAATAGGCAATGACAGCATCTATTTCCTCGATTTTTAAGCTGTCTTTAAATGCTGGCATGGTTCCGCCCAGGCGAACCCCGCCAAAATATACCGTTCTTCTAAGTGCGTTAAGCGGATGGTGCCAGGCGTGGGCTGTGCCGTTTAAAGGTGGTGGCGGGTATGTGCCGTCGGGCAGTGCATCCATCCATTTCAAGGTGCCCTGAGCTTCTTTGCCATGGCATTCTGCACAGTTCTTTTCAAAGGCGATGCGGCCTTTGTCGACCTGAGACTGTGTATACCACCGCCCGTCGACTTTGCTTTCATCGTTGGCATTTCCTTTTTCACTGTAGCCGGTAAGCAGGAGCATAAGGAGCAGAAGTGTGTGTGCTTTAATCATTGGATCTATTTGTTCACAGTTTTTTGGTAATCAGGAGAGCTATCTTCTTTCTTTTGCAGCAGTGAATAAGCGAACCAGTTCAAGTTGATTGTCATTTGAAGCCGACCTGAACCGGGTTTGCAGCAGTTGCTTTGCCTGGCTGGTGTGTCCGGACTGGTGTTGAATCACCACTTCAGCGGCTGTCTGATGGAAATTTGCGTGAGCATCAACGGCCATTTTATATTCTGGAAGTTTTGAATAATCTTTTTTTCCTTTGCCATGCAGCCATTTTCCCAAAACACAATGACAGTCGCTGGCAATGATGTCGGCATCAATTGGTTCACTGGAAGCACCGGACAACTCGGCTGCCAGTTTGCTTTTCCATGCATCATGCGCATCTAAAACTTCCTTAAGATTCAGCCCCGACAGCATTTCCTCTTCAGGATCGATAACTAACTCAACATCTGAATTCCCTTTTAATCGACTTTTTAACCACTTTGCTAACATCAAGTATCCCCCGGTTGATTTATTGTTTTGAATGCTAAGAATAGTATATCGGTTTTGAAAAGGTGCCGGAGGGATTATTTTTTGACCAATATCTTTTTTTTGAAGTAGACTCAAATAGCTGTATCCCAGATTATAATTACATGGCAAAGGAGTTGCTATGCCCCGACGCAAAAGGATGTACCTGCCTGGTCATGCTTACCACCTGGTTCAACGCGGCAATAACCGTGAGGTTTGTTTTGTCGAACCCGAGAATTATCAGTTTTATATCGAGCTTTGGAAAGAATGCAGTATCCGCTATGGCGTTGCTGTGCATGCATATTGCCTGATGACTAATCATGTCCATTTTCTAGTGACACCTGAAGAAGCAGATTCAATCTCCAAAGTAATGAGCGTGGTTGGTAGCCGCTATGCTTATTACTTTAACAAAACATATAAGCGTACGGGCACAGTGTGGGAGGGCAGGCACAAATCTAGCCTGGTGCATAATGAATGCTATTTTCTGACCTGTAGCCGGTATATTGAACTTAATCCAGTGACAGCTAACATGGTGAGTAAGCCAGAACAGTATCGCTGGTCAAGCTATGTCGTCAACGCCTGGGGCGGGGAGAGTTGTTTGACACTTCATGCCGAGTATATAAAGCTGGGTAAAGATAATGAGTCTCGAAGATTTGCTTACCGGGAGTTGTTCACATCTCCGATAGCTGATCACGATGTCCATCTAATCGAGCGGGCAAGTGACTACTGTCATCCGATAGGGGATGACAGCTTTTGTCTGCAAATTGAGGAAAAATATGGCATTCGCCTTGGACAAAGTGCGAGAGGACGACCAAAAAAGTGTTGAGGGGTTAGTGGTTAAAAAATAATCCCTCCGGCACCTTTTTTCACCTTTTTTCCTGCTCTGGTTGGTGTCGCACCGATGAATAAAGAAAGTGGATCGTACAAAGGTAAGCGTAAAATACGGGGTGGTCGCTACCAGGTTCGAACGATATTATTTATGGCCATGATGTCAGCCATTCAATCCAACACGAAATTTAAAACCATTTA
>WFOC01000041.1 GCA_015488295.1 Gammaproteobacteria bacterium | reverse complement strand
TGCCTGAAATACGGCCTCACCGTGCACAACATCATCAAATTAAAAGTGCTAACCATGGATGGCGACGAGCTGACCATCGGCTGCGATGCGCTGGATTCACCGGGTTACGACCTGCTGGCGCTGCTCACCGGCTCCGAAGGCATGCTCGCCATCATCACCGAGATCACCGTCAAACTTCTGCCCATCCCGGCAGTAGCCAAAGTGATGATGGCCTCGTTCGACGATATCGCTGTCGCCGGCCAGGCGGTCAGCGATGTCATCGCCAAAGGCATCATCCCCGCCGGGCTGGAGCTGATGGACAACGCCGCAATCAAAGCCGCCGATGATTTTGTGCACGCCGGTTACCCGCACGATGCCGCCGCCATTTTATTATGTGAAATCGACGGCACGGTCGAAGAGGTGGGCGACCAGTTAAGCCGGGCGGAAGAAATTCTCAAACAGTCCGGTGCCACGCAGATTCAGATCGCCAGAGACGAAGCCCAGCGCGCACAATTCTGGGCCGGGCGCAAAGCCGCCTTCCCCGCCGTCGGCCGATTATCACCCGACTACTACTGCATGGACGGCACCATCCCGCGCCACCAGATCGCCAATGTACTGAAACGCATCAGTGACCTGTCACAGGAATACGGCCAGACCGTGGTCAATGTGTTTCACGCCGGTGACGGTAATCTGCACCCGCTGATCCTGTTCGATGCCAACAACGAAGGCGAGCTGGCGCGCACCGAAGAACTGGGCGGGAAGATTCTCGATTTCTGTGTCGAAGTCGGCGGCACCATCACCGGCGAACACGGTGTCGGCATCGAAAAAATCAATCAGATGTGCGGCCAGTTCAACAGCAATGAAATCACCCAGTTCCACGCCATCAAAACCGCTTTTGATGGAAAGCAGTTATTGAACCCGGGGAAAAATATTCCGACCTTGCAGCGCTGTGCTGAGTTTGGGGCGATGCATGTACACCATGGTGAAATTCCTTTTCCAGAGCTGGAGAGGTTTTAACTTTCTGTGGATGGAATTTCACAGTGAATAATGAGTAGTGAATAGTGAATAATAAAAAACACATAAACCCTGTCATCCTGAGCGTAACAAAGTGAAGTCGAAGGATCTTAGCCAAAACCTGATTGAGCAAGTCAATACGGCCATTAGTAACAAGTCACCCATAAAAATAACGGGGGGTGGCTCAAAAACTTTTTATGGCAACAACGTTGACGGCGAAACCATCAGCACTGCTGACCACACCGGCATCATCGAATACCAGCCCAGCGAACTGGTGGTGACGGTGCGCAGTGGTACTTTGCTCGGTGAGCTGGAAGCTGAACTGAAGGCCAATAATCAGATGCTGGCATTTGAGCCACCGCAGCATTCCGCCGGCACTACCATCGGTGGCGTGATTGCCTGCGGGCTTTCCGGGCCACGGCGGGCGGCCTGCGGGGCGGCGCGTGATTTCGTGCTGGGCACCACCATCATCAATGGCAAGGCTGAAAAGCTGCGCTTTGGCGGGCAGGTGATGAAAAATGTTGCCGGTTATGATGCTTCCCGCCTCATGGTCGGCGCACAGGGTACTCTGGGCGTATTGCTGGATATTTCAGTGAAGGTCCTGCCACTGAATGAAAGCGAGGTCTCCTTAAAGCTGAACACCGGCGCTGCCGAGTCCGGCAAAAAAATCCAGCAATGGATTCGTCAGGGCCTGCCGATCACCGCTAGTTGTTTTTTAAAGGACACTCTATATATAAGACTGGGCAGCACGCATTCCGCGGTCAAACAATCACTCGCCGTCATCCGCCGGGATTTTACCAACGAAGAAATCGACAACGATTTCTGGTTGCAGATCAAAAACCAGCAACACGAATTTTTCAGCCGCACAGACAAACTCTGGCGCTGCTCACATCAGGTCACCAGCGAACTTTATGAACAGTCGCAGGATCAGCTGCTGGAATGGAACGGCGCATTGCGCTGGATTCACAGCGACAAAAACCTGCACACTATCGCCGAACAACACGGTGGACATGCACAGCGTTACCCGCTGGCCGGCGGCAACGAACAAAGCGATATTTTTCAGCCGCTGTCACCGGGGCTGGCAAAAATTCACCAGCGTTTAAAACAGGCCTTCGATCCAGATAACATCCTGAACCCGGGGCGGCTGTACTCAAACCTGTAATTTCACAAACTATGAAAACCAATATCAGCAACGACTTTTTACAGACACCGGAAGGTGTCGAAGCCAACCGCATTTTACGCAGCTGCGTGCACTGCGGTTTCTGCAACGCCACCTGCCCGACCTATCAACTGCTCGGTGACGAACTCGATGGCCCGCGTGGCCGCATCTATTTAATCAAGCAAACCCTGGAAGGAAAAACCCCGAGCCGGCAGACACAGCTGCACCTCGACCGCTGCCTGACCTGCCGCAACTGCGAGAGCACCTGCCCTTCCGGCGTGAACTACAGCCAGCTGTTAAACATCGGTCGCGCCGTGGTCAATCAGAAAGTGCCGCGCAGTCTGCCACAACGCCTGCTGGGTTTCTCACTGCGAAAATTATTCCTCAGCCGCCCGGTTTTTTCCCTGCTGCTGAAAAGCGGGCAGTTATTCCGGCCGGTTCTGCCCGCCGCACTGAAACGCGCCATCCCGGAAAAAGAAGCCGCCTTAAGCTTCAGCAGAAAAATGCATGACAGAAAAGTTTTATTGATTCCCGGCTGCGTACAACCCGCATTAAAACCACAGATCGACAATGCTGCAAAAATCATCTTCGACCGGCTCAACATCGAATGCATCGAACCGGAAACCAGCCGCTGCTGCGGCTCACTCAGCCATCACCTGAACGCCGAAGACGAAGCCATCACTATCATCAAAAACAACATTGATAACTGGCTGGCCATCATCGAACAACAATCCATCGAAGCTATCTGCATGACCGCCAGCGGTTGCGGCGTGGCAATCAGGGAATACGCACAGCTGCTCGCCAGCGATAAAGACTATGCCGACAAAGCCAGAAAGATCAGCGCACTGTATAAAGAACCCGCAGAAATCATTGCAAACATTATCGAATCCGATCCGCAGGCACTGCACCGGCTACGCGAAAACAGCTGCGGCGAACAAAGCATCGCCTTCCATCCACCCTGCACCCTGCAACACGGCATGCAGCATAAAAACCTGATCGAACCGATTTTACAAAAAGCAGGGGTTACCCTGCTGCCGTTTAACGATACACATCTGTGCTGCGGCTCGGCCGGCACTTATTCAATCACACAAAAAGATTTATCTCAGCAACTGCTGATCAACAAGCTGAGTAACATAGAAAAAGTAAAACCCGAAATTATCGCGACCGCGAACATCGGCTGCCACCTGCATCTGCAAAGCGGCACGGAGACACCAGTAAAACACTGGCTGGAATTGTTGCTCTAAACAGGCTGTTGTTTATTAAGCTGAAAAAACCACAAAAACTTATACTCTCGCAGAGGAAAATAAAAAACCCCGCAGCAAGCTGTCGGGGTATTAATTGTGGGTCTGGATAAGCATTAGCGTTCCCGGCGGCGACCATGCCTGCAACGCTAGCGCTTATGCAGGCCTACTTGTGTATTCGTCGCAAGCTACGGGGAATTAAAGCCTCAGAGATTAAAGGTGTTATTCTCCCTGCACCTTCGTGGGATAAACGCGATTAATCATCGGCAAGTTTAAAATAACCCCGGCCCAGCGCGTGTTGCAAGGCACTAAAACCTTCCAACGCCTCTTCATACATCAGTCGTGAGCCACGCAGAGTAGAGATATCCGCCGGTTTTATATCATCCGAGGATTGTAGCTCTATCACTTTCGCCAGGTAACACGCACGCAATCGTGCCGTGGTATCAGCCACATTTATAAATGCCTGCTTCGAAATACCGCCGGTAATCTCACTGATCTTTTCATGATTGAGCGCCTTTATAGAGTGCTCAAGCTCCTGAAACATGCGCCGTACATCCAGGTCTTCATGCGGATTTTCAACTGCTTTATCAGGCATCGCTTTCACCGTGTGTTTTGAATAAAGTGCTCGCTGCATCATAAAACCTCCGACAGGCTGCACGAAATAATAATTTGTTTAACCATTACCCGGCTTATCGACAGGGTCACGGTATTTCTTTAATCCCGCAATATCGTGCAAAAAACGCAGAAAACACAAGCAGACTAAAACCTTATCGCACAGGAGGTAGTTGAAACCCGTCATTTCTGGCAGAATACGCGCACTTAATTAACACCTCAAAGGCACAGAGCATGAGCATCACTTCATTTAACCCTCCCGTCCGCACACTAATGGGACCCGGCCCCTCCGACGTACACCCGCGTGTAACCGGTGCCATGGCGCGCCCCTGTATCGGCCATCTCGACCCGGCTTTCGTCGGCATGATGGATGAAGTGAAAACCATGCTGCAATATGCTTTCCAGACCAAAAACCAGCTGACCATCCCGGTCTCCGCACCCGGCTCTGCTGGCATGGAAGCAACTTTCCAGAACCTGCTGGAACACGGCGATAAAGTCATCATCTGTCAAAACGGTGTGTTTGGTGGTCGTATGAAAGAAGTCGCTGAGCGCTGCGGCGCTATCGCTATCATGGTGGAAGACGACTGGGGCAAGCCGGTTGACCCGCAAAAAGTGGAAGATGCATTCAAAGCCAACCCGGATGTCAAACTGCTGGCTTTTGTACACGCCGAAACATCTACCGGTGCACGTTCTGATGCCGAAGCATTAAGCGCCATCGCACACCATCACGATGCTCTGGTACTGGTCGACGCGGTTACTTCACTGGGCGGCAGCGAACTGAAAGTAGACGACTGGAACATCGATGCAATTTATTCCGGCACCCAAAAATGTCTTTCCTGCACACCGGGTATTTCGCCGGTCAGCTTCAGCGAACGCGCGGTCGAAGTTATCACCAGCCGCAAGACTCGCGTGCAAAGCTGGTTCCTCGATACCAACCTGGTCATGGGTTACTGGGGACCAAACGCAAAACGCGCCTATCACCACACCGCGCCGGTCAACTCGTTATACGCACTGCACGAATCACTGGTGATGTTGCAGGACGAAGGTCTGGAAAATTCTTGGGCACGTCATTACGACAACCATCGGGTATTACGCGCTGGACTGGAAGCGATGGGATTGTCATTTATCGTTGATGAAGATTACCGCCTGCCGCAGCTAAACTCGGTGACCATTCCTGACGGTGTCGATGAAGCCGCTGTTCGCGCTCGTCTGCTGAATGATTTCAATCTGGAAATAGGTGCCGGCCTGGGTGCACTGGCGGGTAAAGTCTGG
>WFOC01000040.1 GCA_015488295.1 Gammaproteobacteria bacterium | reverse complement strand
CGAGACCGAGGTGCAGCGCATCTATCATATTGATCGCGGTTATGAAAATATTGAGGAAAAACTGGCGCTGCTTGGTGCGAAAATTCGTAGAGTGCACGAGTAGTGCTACGCGCAATGAAAAACGAAAAATGGAGAAGCTAAAGCGTTTTTAAAGAATCAGGGACAGGGAAAGATGCGTTATGGAAAACATATTAAAGGAAAAAAGTTATGCGTTTGCGTTGCGGGTGGTTAAACTAGCGCAATATCTGAATGGCAGGCAAAAAGAATATGTGCTTAGTAAGCAGGTTCTCAGATCGGGAACGGCTATTGGTGCACTTGTCAGTGAAGCGGAGTTTGCTCAATCCAAACCTGACTTTGTCAATAAACTAAGCGTTGGGCTGAAAGAAGCAAACGAAACATATTACTGGTTGGATTTGTTGCATGAAGGTAAATATATTTCTGACGCAATGTTCGGCAGCATAAAACCGCAAATAAAAGAATTAATTAAATTGCTAGTAGCAAGCATTAAAACAGCAAAAGAGAACATAAAGGCAAATCAATGAGTTTTTCATTTTTCACTTTTCATTTTTCATTTTTCATTGGCAAGCCATGATAACAATAGCTTTATCAAAAGGTCGCATATACAAAGAGACCCTGCCCCTGCTCGCCGCTGCCGACATCGTGCCCGCAGACGATCCGGATAAAAGTCGCAAGCTGATTCTTGATACCAATCATGATGACGTGAAGCTGGTGATTATTCGTGCCACTGATGTGCCGACGTATGTGCAGTTCGGCGCGGCTGATTTAGGTGTGGCCGGCAAAGATGTTTTGCTGGAACACGGTGGCGAAGGTTTGTATGAGCCGCTGGATTTAAAAATTGCCAAATGTAAATTGATGACCGCCGGTCTGGTTGAACCGAAGCCGAGAGTGAGCGGACGTTTGCGGGTGGCGACAAAATTCACCAATGTGGCGAAGCGTTATTTTGAATCACGCGGTGAGCAGATCGAGCTGATCAAGCTTTATGGTTCGATGGAGCTGGGGCCGATTGTTGGTTTGTCTGACCTGATCGTTGATGTGGTTGACACCGGCAACACGCTGAAAGCCAATGGTCTGAAACCGGTTGATCATATCGCTGATATCAGTTCACGCCTCATTGTGAATAAAGCTTCGATGAAAATGAAACACGAACAGATTAGCACCATTATCGACCAGATCAGTGCGGCTGTTTCCTGAACCTCTGTCCAACCTTTGTAAGTACGATGTTAAATATAACTTCTCTCAATTATTCCGACGCTGATTTTTATAAACAGCTTGACCAGGTGCTTGCCTGGGATGCCAGCATCGACGGTGATATTGCCAAAATCGTGGCAGATATTCTGAATGATGTAAAACAGCGTGGCGATGCGGCGGTGCTTGAATACACTAATAAGTTTGATCGCATGTCGTTGAGCGATGCCAGTGAATATGAGCTGAATAAATCGCAGTTGCAGCAGGCGCTGGCCTCGATTGATCCGGCGCAGCGTGAAGCGCTGGAACTTGCCGCCGAGCGGGTGCGGCATTATGCCGAGCACCAGAAGGTGGAAGCCTGGTCATTTACCGAAGCCGATGGCACGGTGCTGGGGCAGAGCGTTAACGCCATGGACCGTGTTGGTCTGTACGTGCCCGGTGGTAAGGCAGCGTATCCTTCGTCGGTGTTGATGAATGCGATTCCGGCCAAGGTTGCCGGTGTGCCTGAACTGATCATGGTGGTGCCAACGCCCGATGGTGAAGTGAATCAGCTGGTGATGGCGGCCGCAGCTGTAGCCGGTGTTGACCGTGTGTTCACTATCGGTGGCGCGCAGGCAGTGGCAGCGCTGGCTTATGGCACCGAGACCATTCCCAAAGTGGACAAGATTACCGGGCCGGGCAATTCGTTTGTCGCCACCGCAAAACGCATGGTGTTTGGCGTGGTCGGCATCGATATGATTGCCGGGCCGTCAGAAATTCTGGTGGTGTGTGATGGTAAGACGAATCCTGACTGGATCGCCATGGACCTGTTTTCACAGGCCGAACACGATGAAGAAGCGCAGTCGATTCTGGTGTGCCCGGATGCCGATTTTATCGAACAGGTAAAGCAGAGCATCGAACGACTGCTGGAAGAAATGCCGCGCAAGGACATCATCAAAACTTCACTGGAAGATCGTGCAGCCATCATCACGGTGGCTGATATGGAGCAGGCGATTGAAGTGGCGAATCACATTGCGCCGGAGCATCTGGAATTATCGGTGGATGATGCTGAGTCATGGGCGCAGAAAATACGTCACGCCGGCGCGATTTTTATGGGGCGTTATACTGCCGAAGCTTTGGGCGATTATTGCGCCGGGCCGAACCACGTGCTGCCGACTTCCGGCACCGCCCGATTCTCTTCGCCGCTGGGTGTGTATGATTTTCAGAAACGTACCAGCCTGATCGGCTGCTCTGCGCAGGGTGCGTCTGAATTAGGCAAAACCGCCTCGGTGCTGGCGCATGGTGAAGGTTTGACTGCACACGCGCGGTCGGCGGAATACAGGATAAAAAAAAGCTAAACCGTCCACAGATAAACGCAGATTCACACAGATAAAAAACTGGAGTTTAAAAAACCATTATCTGTGTTCATCTGCGTTCATCTGTGGGCTAAAAAGTTTCTAATGTTTCACTTCTATCCGTCGTGCCGTGTCCTTAATGTTTCACTTCGATACGTCGTGAAAGAGCCACTTCCTGTTTTGGTATGGTGATCTTCAACACACCATGCTCAGATTTGGCTTCGATCTTGTCGGCATCGGCACTGTCAGGCAGTGTGAAACGACGATAGAACTGGCCACTCTGGCGTTCAACGCGGCGGTAGTTTTCACCTTCTTCCACGTTTTCAGTCTTGCGTTCACCTTTGATGGTCAGAACACCTTTCTCCATTGAAATATCAATGTCTTCAGGCGCGACACCTGGAATGTCTGCCAGCAGGGTAAACGCTGTTTCGTTCTCGCTGATGTCAACGGAAGGTGCCCAGTTAGCGGTTGCTACAGAGGCATCATCGCCGTTTTCAAAAGCAGGGTTGTACAGTTCACGCTGCAAAGTATTCAGTAAATTCCATGGATTGTTATAACGTACTAAACTCATAATTATCACCTCCAATTCAGTGTATTTGTTTCTGTTAAACAAGTTGTAGATGCTTTTTTATTTTTCAAGCATGCAAAATAAATTTTTTTTACGACGGGTATTTTTGGCGCTTTGACGTTAGCCACGTATAATGTCGGGCAACAAAAACAGCCGAGAAAATTGTGTCGCAAAATTCCGTTTTAGATAAAGCCAGTCGCTGGATTCGTCCGGTCATCAAAAAAATACATGCTTACCACGTGGCCGATGCCAGTGGCCTGATCAAGCTTGATGCGATGGAAAATCCTTACCAGTTATCTGTGGATCTGACTGCGCAATTACAAGCCCGGCTGGCGGCCGCAGATTTGAATCGCTACCCCGATCCGGCGGCGAGTGAGCTGCGTGAAAAACTACGCCAGGTGATGCAGGTGCCGCAGGATAAAGAGATCGTGCTTGGCAACGGTTCTGATGAATTAATCCAGATGCTGGCGATGGCGGTTGCCGAGCGTGATGTCTGCCTGATGTCGTTTGATCCGGGTTTTGTCATGTACAAAATGATCGCTGACTTTGTCGGCATTCAGTATGTCGGGGTTTCGCTGACAGAAGATTTTGCGCTCGACATGGAAAAAACGCGTGCCGCCATCGCGCAGCATCAGCCGGCGATTATTTTTATCGCTTACCCGAACAACCCCTCGGCAAATTGTTACAGCGAAAAAGACATCGAAGAAATTATCTCGATTGCACCGGGCATGGTTGTGCTGGACGAGGCTTACCATCCGTTCGCACAGAGCAGCTTTATGTCTCGTCTGAGCGACTTTGATAACCTGCTGGTAATGCGCACCGTATCCAAGATGGGGCTGGCAGGCCTGCGTCTGGGGCTGCTGTGTGGCCATCCGGACATCATCAAAGAGATCGATAAAATCCGCCTGCCGTACAACATCAATGTGTTGACCCAGGTCGCTGCCGGTTTTGTTCTGGATAATGCCGGCGAGCTGGCGCAGCAGGCAAAACTGATTCGTGATGAGCGCGAACGGTTGCTGGAAAAAATGCAGGCGCTGCCGGGGTTGCAGGTGTTTCCCAGTCAGGCAAACTTTGTCCTGTTTCGCCTGCTGGAAAAAAATGCCAACGATGTTTTTGAAAGCATCAAACAGTCCGGTGTGCTGATAAAAAACATGAAAGCCGATGACGGCCTGTTGAAGAATTGCCTGAGGGTGACGGTGGGTACGCCGGAGGAAAACGGGGCCTTTCTCGCTGCGCTCGTTTCGGCAATGAAAAATGAATAATGAAAAGTGAAAAATAAACAACCACAGCCACTCTAAACTTTAACTGAAGAACCTTGAGGCCCAGTTGCAAACCTGATTTATAAGTTTTTGTTTTTACATTTTTCACTTTTCATTATTCATTTTTCATTACCGATTATGAGCCGTTAACGGCTCATAATCGGTCTCTGCCCCAACACCGCCCGGGTCATAAAACTCTGCCGCTGTCTCAGGCCTTCAATCACAAACACATCGCCCGGTTTGCCGGCGGCGATCAGGTTGAGGATGTCATTGGTGGTGAAGATATCCTGCTGGTTGATGCGGGTGATGATGTCGCCGGGTTTTAAGCCGGCTTTGTCGCCGGGGCCGTTTTTGTCGATGCTGGTGACCAGGATGCCGTGCGCCGAGTTGAGTTCCAGCGAGCGCAGAATTTGCGGGGTCAGCTCCTGGCCTTCGGCACCCAGCCAGCCCCTGACCACGTAACCGTTTCTGATAATCTGTTCGGCCACCTGATGCGCCAGGTCGATGGGGATGGCGAAGCTGATGCCCTGAAAGTTGCCGGTGCTGGAAAAGATGTTGGAGTTGATGCCGACAATTTCGCCTTCGGTGTTGATTAGCGCGCCGCCGGAATTGCCGGGGTTGATGGCGGCATCGGTCTGGATGAAGTTTTCGTAGGTGTTCAGCGAGACGCGTGTTCTGCCGGTGGCGCTGATGATGCCCTGGGTGACGGTCTGGCCGATGGCGAACGGGTCGCCGATGGCCAGCACCACATCACCAACGTGGATTTTGGTGATGTCTGCGATTTTCAGTGTCGGCAGGTTTTCCTTGTCTATTTTGAGCACTGCGAGATCGGTTTCCGGGTCGGAGCCGATCAGCCTGGCTTCTGCCACTTTGCCGTCATTGAGGCGCACGATGATTTCATCGCGCTGTTTTATCACGTGGTAATTGGTCAGAATGTAGCCGTCACTTTTTATGATGACCCCCGAACCGGTGCTGGCCTCAGCCTGTTGTTTGGGACCGTGTGGTGAGGCTTTACCGAGAAAACGCTGCAGGGTTTCGTTGCTGATGCTGTTATCGCTTTCTGCTTTTGTCCAGACCAGAGTGCGAATACTGACCACGGCCGGTGCAGCTTTTTTCACGGCATCGGCGTAACCGGTGTGTTTGTATTGTTCGTTGGTCTCAGTTTTTCTGTTGCTGGTTCCGGCTTGATTTAAATCAAGTCGGATATCACCGCGATAGAGCAAAATCGCCAGCCCTAAAACTGCGCCAATTGATAGCCATGTGAAGAAATACACAAAAGAGTGTTTTGGGTTCCGCATCGTGTAGGTGTATCCCTTTGTTTTTATTATGGTTGCCGTATTAAACTTGGCTAGAATGCTAATTTACGCTATTCTATGCGCGCTTTGCAACTGGCGCAGTTTGTTTTGTTCGTGGTTTAGCAATGAAAACCCGGTTGCAAAAAACACTATAGCGAAGCTAGAAGCTATAGGCGTAACCGCACAGCTTGAAATGATAACGATCTCTTGTCTGCAGGTTAGTACGCACGACCATAAGAAAAATTATTACAACAAGATTTTTTTATTTTAATGTTTGGAGATATCCAATATGTCTACTGATAATGTAGTAGATACAAAACGACGCCGTTTTCTGGTGAATTCCACTTCGGTGGTTGCAGCAGTCGGTGCCGGTTTTGTAGCCGTTCCATTTTTATCCTCATGGATGCCCAGTGAGAGAGCAAAAAACGCTGGTGCACCTGTAGAGGTTGATATCAGCAAGCTTGAAGAAGGACGGCTGCTGGTCGTTGAGTGGCAGAGTAAACCTGTCTGGATCCTCAAGCGTTCAGCAAAAACGCTGGCTGATCTGCCCAAGTTTGAAGACCAGCTTCGTGATCCTCATTCTGAAAATGCTGATCAGCAGCCTCCTTACGCGCAGAACGATAATCGTTCTATCAAGCCGGAAATTTCAGTGCTGGTTGGTATCTGTACACACCTGGGTTGTTCGCCAACCTATCGCCCGGAGATCGGGCCTGCGGATCTGGGTGATGACTGGTTAGGCGGTTATTTCTGTCCATGTCACAGTTCTCGATTCGACCTTGCCGGTCGAGTATTCCTGGGTGTGCCTGCACCGACCAACCTGGTTGTGCCGCCACATTCATATATGAATGACAATGTTATTCAAGTTGGTGTTGATGGGGAGAGTGCATAATGAGTAACTTACTTGGATGGATAGATGAACGTTTTCCACTGACAAAAATGTGGAATGAGCATTTAGCCGAATATTACGCGCCGAAGAATTTTAACTTCTGGTACTTCTTTGGTTCACTGGCACTGATGGTGCTGGTTATTCAGATTGTTTCAGGTATTTTCCTGACCATGCATTACAAACCGGACGGCGCGATGGCGTTTGCTTCGGTTGAGTACATCATGCGTGATGTGCCCTACGGCTGGTTGATCCGTTACATTCACTCTACCGGTGCGACTGCGTTCTTCGTGGTGGTTTACCTGCATATGTTGCGTGGCCTGCTGTATGGTTCATACAAAAAACCACGTGAACTTATCTGGCTGTTTGGTATGTTTATTTACCTGGCGCTGATGGCTGAAGCTTTCATGGGCTACTTACTGCCATGGGGTCAGATGTCTTACTGGGGTGCGCAGGTTATTATCTCGCTGTTCAGTGCGATTCCTGTTATTGGTGATGACCTGACGCTGTGGATTCGTGGTGACTTCGTGATCGGCGATGCAACCCTGAACCGCTTCTTCGCGCTGCACGTTATCGCGTTGCCACTGGTTCTGGTATTCCTGGTTGTCGCACACGTTCTTGCGCTGCACGAAGTGGGTTCGAATAACCCGGACGGTGTTGAGATCAAGAAAAACAAGGATGCAAACGGCATTCCGCTGGACGGCATTCCTTTCCACCCTTACTACTCAGTGAAAGACATTGTTGGTGTGGTGGTGTTCCTGTTCTTCTTCAGCGTGGTGCTGTTCTACTTCCCTGATGGTGGTGGTTACATGCTGGAACACGCTAACTTTATCGCTTCTGATCCGTTGAAGACACCTGAGCATATTGCGCCAGTGTGGTACTTCACACCTTTCTATGCGATTTTGCGTGCGGTGCCTGACAAGCTGATGGGCGTTGGTGCGATGGGTGGTGCGATTGTTGTACTGTTCTTCCTGCCGTGGATTGATCGCTGCAAGGTGAAATCTATCCGTTACCGTTCAGGTATTTTCAAAGCGAACCTGATCGTATTCTGCGTCAGCTTCGTGGTACTGGGCTGGTTAGCTATGCAACCAGTAACCGAGACAATTACCTTTATGTCTCGCCTGTTCTCATTCTTATACTTTGCTTTCTTTGTTGTGCTTTATGTCACATCTAAAAACGAAAGTACCAAGCCAGTACCTGATAGGGTGACATCATGAAAATAGCCAGTATGAAAATCGCTAATAATATGAAAAAGAGCATTGTTTTGTTAATTGCTGCGGTTATGCTGATGCCTGTTATGGCATCGGCAGCCGGCAGCAGCGTCAAGCTGGAATCAGCGCCGATAGACATCTTCGATAAAGAATCGTTACGTCGTGGCGCAAAAGCTTTCGGTGACTATTGTTACAGCTGTCACGCGGCTTCGTTTATGCGCTTCAATCGCATTGCGAAAGACCTTGAGATGTCTGAAGACGAAGTTCGTGAAATGCTGATTCACACACGTGGTAAAAAAGGCGAGCCGACTAAAATCGGTGACCTGATGAAAGTGTCAATGACACCTGAATATGCCAGGAGTGCGTTTGGTACAGCTGTTCCCGATCTGTCATTGACTGCGCGTGCGCGTGGTGCTGACTGGGTTTACACCTACCTGCGCAGCTTCTATGTTGATGACAGCCGTCCTACCGGTTTCAATAACGCTGTGTTCCCGGACGTAGGCATGCCTAATGTTTTATGGGCGTTGCAGGGTCTGCAGGAGCCTGTTTACAAGAAGGTGATGCATGGCGATGTGGAAGTTGAAGAGCTGGAAGGTTTCAAAATGGCACAGCCCGGCAAGTTAAGCAGCGCTGAATATGACATGTTCCTTGGAGATCTGACCAACTTCATGGTTTACATTGCAGAGCCGGTACAGGTTGAGCGCCGCAGTCTGGGCTGGAAGGTGTTACTGTTCCTGGTTGTGCTCTTCGGTTTTGCTTATGCACTGAAGAAAGAGTACTGGAAAGACGTTCACTAAATATACTTGCCGGCACCGGGTCGTAACTGATCGGGTGCCGGCAGCTGTTTTAGTTAAATAATAATCACTACTCTCAAACTGGATAAACTATGAATTTATATACCACGGCATCATCAATTGAATGTCATCGTACCCGTATTGTTTTAAACGAAAAAGATATCGTTCATGAAGTGATACTGGTTGATCCGAAAAAAATGCCCGAGGATCTGATCGACCTGAATCCTTACGGCAGTCTGCCGACGCTGGTAGATCGTGATCTGGTGTTATATAACTCACGCGTTATCATGGAATATCTGGAAGAACGTTTTCCGCATCCGCCCTTGATGCCTGTTGGCCCGGTGCAGCGTGCGCAAATGCGTCTTGCCCTGTTTCAGGTTGAGCACGACTGGTACCCACTGGTTGATATCATCGAGACCAAAGGCGAGAAAGCGGTTGCCAAAGCCAAGAAAGATCTTGCGGAAAGCATCGCATCGGTTGCCGAGATATTCAGTGCCATGCCTTATTTTCTCAGCGAAGATTTCACCCTGGTTGATGCCAGCGTGGCACCGATACTCTGGCGTTTGCGCCACTATGGTATCGAGCTGCCGAAAGAAGCAAAAGCTGTTAATATTTATGCCGACCGCCTGTTCGAGCGTGATGGTTTCAAATTGAGCCTGACCGAGTCCGAGCGCGAACTGCGCTTGTAAGTGTCAGTTTTAAGTTGTAAGTTTCAAGCGGGTGCTTTTTACTTATAACCTGAAACTTGTAGCTTAGAACAATTCTTATGCAGATGACATCCAGCCGACCCTATCTCGTTCGTGCAATATACCAATGGATTACCGATAATGGACTGACACCACATCTGCTGGTGGATGTTTCTGTTGATGGTGTGCAGGTTCCGGCCGAGCATGTTCAGAATGGCAAAATAATTCTTAATATCGCGCCAATGGCCGTCACCGGTCTGGTGTTGGGTGATACGGAAATTACTTTCAGTGCACGTTTTTCAGGCAAGGCTCAGGGCTTGTATGTGCCGGTCGATGCGGTATTAGCTGTGTATGCCAAAGAGAACGGGCAGGGCATGATGTTCTCTGAAGATGACGGTGCGGTTGCGCAAGCAGACAAGGGTGATGATTCTGATCCAGATCTAGATCCGGATCCGGGTACAGATCCTGACAAGCCGAAACGTCCCAGCCTGCGTGTTGTTAAGTAAAAAAATTTTCAGTTGGCAGTTAAAAGCTAAAAACTGTTTTTAAAAAGTAATAATTTTTTAAAATTACTGCCTACTGCCAACTGCCAACTGCCAACTGCCAACTGCCAACTGCCAACTG
>WFOC01000039.1 GCA_015488295.1 Gammaproteobacteria bacterium | reverse complement strand
GATTGAGGCCACGGTAAAGCAGCCGACTAAAAACGGTTTCCAGCTGGCGGCCAGTTCGTTGAGCAACCAGTCGAAGGTCAGTTCAAAACTAAAATCGGTGGGTGGTTCGCCGATGATCCAGGTGCCGACCAGGTAGGCAAAATAAAACATCGGTGGGATGGTGACCGGGTTGGTTATCCACACCAGCACCACTGAGATTGGCAGGTTGGTGCCTAGCCAGATGGCGGTGCCGGCAGCGAAGACCATTTGAAAAGGCACTGGCATCCAGGCAAAAAACAGGCCGACAGCAAAAGCACCGGCCACGGAGCGTCGGTTGAGATGCCACAGGTCGGGGTCATGCAGCCAGTCGCCAAAAACCTGTAGCGTTTTGTGTTCTTTGATCGTTTGCGGCGAGGGCAGAAAACGTTGGAAAAACTTGCGAGGCATGGTTATAGTGAATCAAATAAATCTGGCATAAAAAAGTTATGCGCGATTATAACCCTTTTTGCGTGACTCTTTCGCATTAGCTTTTAGCCTGAATCTATAGTCAGGCAGGATGTGCCTGACGTTTTATCGGAGTTTTTGTAATGGATTACAAAGCAGGGATGTTTGTTTATGCGCTGGCGTTTTTGCTGGGCGTGTTGTGTGTGCAGCAGTTGGCGAGGCTGCCTGTGCTGAGCACGCTTTTTCTGTTAATCGGTTTTGCCTTTCTGTGTGCTTTCAGCCTTGTTGTTATCTGGAAAAATCGTTCTGGTCTATCATCTCGACATGCTTTAATAGTTTCATCTACCCTGTTGTTAATTATCGGGTTTTTATATGCGTGTTTTCATGTTGATCAGCGCTTGTCTGCGCGGCTGAGTGACTCTTTGGCGGGAAAAAATATTCTTGTCAGCGGCCGGGTTTTAAGCATCCCGGCTGGTGATGCGAAGGTGCAGCGTTTTGAATTTAAGGTGGAAAGTCATCGACTATTAAATGGTGCTGTTCAGTCGCAGGCGACAGATGGCTTTCCGGAAAAAATTCGCTTGAGCTGGTACTACGGTCGCAAGCTAAGTGCGGGTGATAAGTGGCAGCTGGAAGTACGCTTGAAGCCGCCACATGGTTTCATGAATCCCGGCGGTTTTGATTATGAAGCGTGGTTGTTTCAGCATGGTGTTCAGGCCACCGGCTATGTGCGCAAATCCAGTCTGAACAAACGTGAACAGGCATCACCGCGTTCGATAGATTTTTTTCGGCAGACCCTGAGCCAGCAGATTGATGCTTTAGCCAGCCGCTCGCCGACAGAGGGGGTGAGCCTGTATCCTCTGGTGAAAGCGCTGGCTGTTGGTGATAAATCATCAATAACCGCGCAGCAGTGGCGCGTGCTAGCGAATACCGGCACCAGTCATTTGATGGCGATTTCCGGTTTACATATCGGGCTGGCATCGCTGTTTGCCTATGTGCTGATCCGGTATCTGGTGCCTGTTTTTGTGATGAAATATGTGCCGGCGCAACACCTGGCACTGATTGGCGGCATGCTGTCGGCGCTGTTGTACGCGCTGGTTGCGGGGCTGTCGATTCCGACGCAGCGTGCCGTTATTATGTTGTTCGTATTGTCAGTGATGTTGCTGATGCGGCGCAATCACCGGCCGCTGGATGCGCTGGGTTTTGCGCTGCTGATGGTGTTGCTGGTTGATCCGCTGGCGGTGTTATCGGCCGGTTTCTGGTTTTCTTTTTCGGCCGTGGCGGTGATTTTTATCAGCATCAGCCGTGCGCAGAAGTCGATGGATTTTGATGCCACATTGTGGGGCAGGGTGAAAGCCACGCTGAAACAATGGCTTCGCCTGCAGTTGTTGATCAGCCTGTTTTTATTGCCGCTGTCGCTGTTTATGTTTCAGCAGGCCTCGCTGGTATCGCCTCTGGCTAATCTGTTGCTGATTCCTTATGTGAGTTTTCTGGTGGTGCCGCTGGTGCTGCTGGCGATTATTTTTTCTCTGTTCTGGCTACCGCTTTCTGATCTGTTTTTTATGCTGGCAGCGGCGCTGCTGGATTTTATCTGGCCCTTGCTTGCCTCGCTTTCATCACTGCCTTTTGCGCTGTGGGTGCGCGGTGATGTTGGTATTTTCAAGTTGCTGGCAGCGACAGCGGCCATGCTGCTGATTTTTTATGCCGGGCAGATAAGCATCGCTTTATTTAAACGGCTGGATAAACCACAGCCTGCTTATGCCAGTGGCGTGTTTCGTTTGCTAGTCTGTTTGCTGGCCTGCTTGCTGTTCGTGCCGTTGATGATAGCACCGCCAAAACTTGCCAGCGGGGATTTTCAGCTGACCATGCTGGATGTTGGCCAGGGGTCTGCAGCGGTGGTGCAGACGCGCAACCATGTCATGGTGTTTGATGCGGGAGCGAAATTTAGTGACAGGCTGAATGCCGGTAGCGGAGTGGTGATCCCTTATTTACGCTTTCAGGGAATTGAAAATCTTGATCGCCTGGTTATCAGTCACGGTGATGCTGACCATATCGGCGGTGCGCAGGCAATTATTGATGAATACCCGGCGGTGTTTGTTATCGGGCGCGATATAGAAAACCTTGCTGCCGGCAAAAAACAGCTTTGCACCGCAGGCTTCAGCTGGCGCTGGGATGCTGTGAGTTTTGCTTTTTTATCCCCTGAAAACACAAACCTTCCACCTGCCGGCAAAGGGAAGCGCAATAATCATTCCTGTGTTTTGCAGGTGAGCTCAAAAGCGGGTCGCGTGCTTTTTACCGGTGATATTGAAAAAGATGTTGAGTTGCAGCTGGTAGAAAATTACGGCAAACAGCTGGCTTCGGATATTCTGCTGGTGCCGCATCACGGTAGTAAAACCTCGTCGTCGGAGGTGTTTTTGCGGGCGGTGAATCAAAAAATATCTCTTGTTTCAGTGGGTTATAAAAACAGGTATCGCCTGCCTGCCAACCGGGTTAAAGCACGTTATGAGGCGCTTAGTCGAGAATTTCTGCAAACCAGTAACAGTGGTGCAATAACGATCCGGCTGATGGCAGGAAGCGATTTTGTGGTTGAAAAATACCGGGAGACAGCGGGTAAATACTGGCATCATGTTGTTAAATAATCATTGTTTTTTAGGCAGCGCCCGCACTATTGAGCAGAGGATAAATCTAGTAAGATAGAGCACAGGAAAATTATAATAATAACGATAACCATCGCTGTACAATTTATATTATGTGCCTGGATCCGGCAGGCGGATTTTCAGGTGTTTTTAGCAGCGTTTTATTCAAAGGTGACAAGTGTTTGAATTAGTAAAATCGGGTGGTTGGTTAATGCTGCCGATCATTTTGTGTTCGATTATATCCATTTCCATTATTGCCGAACGTTTCTGGAGTTTGCGCCGCGATAAAGTGCTGCCCAAACATCTGGTGGCGAACGTGTGGAGTGCCATTAAAAAAGACAACCTGCAACGCGCCGACATTGAGGCTATCAGCAAGGAGTCGGCGCTGGGGCAGATTCTGAGTGCGGGATTACTAAACCGCAACGAAAGCCGCGAGCGCATCAAGGAATGCATCGAGGAAAGAGGGCGTGAAGTGGTGCATGATCTGGAGCGGTTTTTGAATACCCTGGGTACGATTGCTTCGATCTCGCCCCTGCTCGGCCTGCTGGGCACGGTCATTGGCATGATCAGTGTGTTTGCCGCCATTACCCAGCATGGTGTGGGGGACCCCGGCGCGTTGGCCGGTGGCATCTCACAGGCGATGATCACCACGGCGGCAGGCTTAACCGTGGCTATTTTCAGTCTGGTGTTTTACCGTTATTTTCGCCGCAAGGTCGATGGCATTGTAGTGATCATGGAACGCGAAGCGATCAAGATGGTTGACGTGTTGCACAACAATCGCAGTCAGCATATGGCATCAAACGATGAGTTGCCGGCAGCAAACAACAAGGCTGGCAGCAAGGCGAAGAAATGAATTTACGACCCGGCCATAAAGAAGAGCCTGTAGAAGTTAATTTAACGCCGTTGATCGACGTGGTGTTTTTGCTGCTGATCTTTTTTATGGTTACCACCACTTTTGATCGGCATGCACGGCTGAAAGTATCGCTGCCCGAAGCTTCAAGCAAAGCCACGCAGCAACTGGCAGAACCGCTGGTGCTGTCGATTGATGCCAAAGGCAATTACTTTCTCAATGACCGCCAGCTGGTGAATCGTCAACTGGATACTTTAAAACAGGCTTTGCAGAAAACCATCGGCAAGGATATAACAGATTATAAAGATGTCGCACTGGTATTACGGGCTGATGCCAACACGCCGCATCAGTCTGTGGTGCGGGCTATGGATGCCGCTTCTCAGCTAGGACTTACACGCTTGTCCATCGCGACCGTCGAAGGAAAATGAGCTAAACACATTCATGTCTGAAAATACAACTTCAAAGAGTTCTTCGGCAAAGCCGGCCAGCAGTTATTATCTGTACCGTCGTTTGCTGTCTTATGCGCTGGTTTACTGGCAGATTTTTATCGTCGCTATTATCGGCATGGTTATTGTTGCCGGTGCCTCGGCCGCTTTTCCGGCGCTGATGCGACCGATGATGGATGGTGGTTTTGTCGACCGTGATCCTGAAACCATCAAATGGATACCCATCGCACTTATTGGTATTTTCCTGGTGCGTGTAATCGGCGCGTTTGCCTCGGGTTATGGTATGAGTGTGATCGGTCGCAACGTAATCCGTGAACTGCGCAAGGAAATGTTTTCCCGTCTGCTGACGCTGCCAAAATCATTTTATGACAAGGCGACCACTGGCGAGCTGATCTCCAAGTTTTCTTATGATGTTGAACAGGTGGCAAATTCGACCACCAAGGCGATCACTGTTTTTATTCGTGATGTGCTTACCGTGATCGCATTGTTCAGCTGGATGTTTTATCTGAATGTAAAGCTGGCGCTGGTGTTTCTCATCGTGGCACCGGCTGTTGCCCTGCTGGTGGTTGCGGTTTCAAAACGCTTTCGTAAATACAGTCAGAATATTCAGCTTAGTATGGGCAGCGTTTCACGCATTATTGAAGAGTCCATCAAAGGTCAGCTGGTGGTAAAAATTTTTGGCGGACGCAGTTACGAAGAAGAACATTTTTCGGTAGTTAATGATAGAAACCGTCGTCAGCAATTGCGTATGCAGATGATACAGGCATTGAGCTCGCCCATTGTGCAGTTGATGATTGCCTGTGCGTTGGCATTGATTATTTATATGGCCACGCATGAAAGCATGAAAGATGAAATCAGCGCTGGTACTTTTGTTTCGTTTATTACAGCCATGTCGATGTTGATGCCGCCGGTGCGTTCGCTGACATCGATAGTCAGTGAGTTGCAGCGCGGTATTGCGGCGGCAGAAAGTGTATTTAATTTTATTGACCAAAAGTCGGAACATGATCAGGGCCGTTATGAGGCCGAAAAAGTTGAGGGCCGAATCGAATTCGATCATGTTGGTTTTTTCTATCAGAATAAAGAAGAGGCTGCCTTAAAGGATATCGAAATAAATATTGAAGCGGGTACAACGGTGGCATTTGTCGGGCGTTCTGGCAGTGGCAAGTCGACGCTGTTGAATCTGATTCCACGCTTGTATGATGTTACGCAGGGTGAGATTCGCCTTGATGGAGTCAATGTGCAGGAATACCGCCTGGATAATCTGCGTAGCCACATCTCTTATGTCGGTCAGGATGTGGTGCTGTTTAACGATACCATCGAACACAACATTGCTTATGGTGATATGAAAGCGCGCAGTCACGAAGAGATTGTTGAAGCAGCAAAAGCGGCTTACGCCTACGATTTTATCGAAGAGTCGAGCAACGGTTTTCAGACCATGGTGGGCGAGCGCGGTGTGATGTTATCCGGCGGCCAGCGTCAGCGCATTGCTATAGCACGTGCATTGTTAAATGATGCACCGGTGTTGATTCTGGATGAAGCAACCTCGGCGCTGGATACTGAATCTGAACGGTATATTCAAAAGTCGCTGGAAAAACTGATGAAGAATCGTACTACGCTGGTTATCGCACATCGCCTTTCCACCATCGAAAATGCTGACGTGATTATTGTCATGGATAAAGGCCGTATTGTTGAGCGGGGCACGCATCAGGAACTGATCGCGTTGAATGGTCATTATGCGGCCTTGCATCAGATGAATTTTGAAGAAAGCTGATTGCCGTGTTGATCTTTCAGAGCCGCTTTAAATGAAATCGCCGGCGTATTACTGGTATCGCTCGGATCCTGCGGCGACTTTGTTTGCCTGGTTGTTGCTGCCTTTGTCCTGGTTGTATTGCGCTGTTGCGAGCGCACGACGCAAGCTTTATCAGACGGGCCTTAAAAAAAGTTATGCTGCCACTGCACCGCTGGTTGTTTTTGGCAATATCGTGGTCGGGGGCAGTGGCAAAACACCATTGTTGATTGCGGTCTGTGAACTCATCAAAGAAAAAGGTTTTAAGCCGGGCGTGGTGAGTCGGGGTTATGGTGGTTCGGTGGCGGGCATTAAACAGGTGCAGGAAAATGATATGGCCGGGCTGGTTGGTGACGAGCCTTTGATGATTTTTCAGCGAACCGGTGTGCCGGTCGTGGTTGGTACTGACCGGGTAGCGGCGGTAAATTATCTGCTGCAAAACAACCAGTGTGACATCGTGCTTTCTGATGATGGCCTGCAACATTACCGCATGCAGCGAAATGTTGAGATTGCCGTGGTCGATGCCCGCCGGGGATTCGGTAATGGTTTTTGTTTGCCCGCCGGGCCATTGCGTGAAAGGGTCTCGCGTTTAAATAACACTGATGTAGTCGTTTATAATGGCGCTGACGATGGTGTTGATACCTGCTCGTATAGTCTGGAAGTTATCGATGTTTGTCAGTTGAATGGCGAGCAAAGTGTTTCTTTGTCTTCATTTGCCGGCAAAAAGGTTCATGCTGTTGCCGGCATCGGGCATCCGCCGCGTTTTTTTTCGCAGTTGCGAGAAGCCGGCATTGATGTGCTTGAACATGCTTTTGCTGACCATCATGTCTACAGCCAGAGGGATTTTTCCGGTTGGCAAAATGATTGTATTTTGATGACAGAAAAAGATGCGGTTAAATGTCGCGAGCTGTCATTGCCGGATGCCTGGCAGGTAAATGTCAGAGCGGTTTTCTCGGAAACACTGGCATCGCAACTGCATTCAAAAATATTGGCTTTATTAAATCAATCGCGCCAATGAAAAAGAAACTGCTGTCAATTTTAGTCTGCCCGTTGTGCAAGGGGCCGCTGCTTCACCAGGCTCGAAAAAAGCAGCTGGTTTGTGAAAAGGACAAACTGGCTTATCCGATTCGAAACGGTATCCCGATATTGCTTGATGCGGATGCTGTAAAAATTTCGAAAAATTAAAACTGTTAGTGCTGACCAAAGAGATACTCTTGAAACAAACAAATCATTTTTTTGCAACCTGTGCCAAAGGTGTCGAAGACCTCGTTCAAAAAGAGCTTGAGCAATTAGCCATAAGCGACACAAAAATACATACCGGCGGCGTTGCTTTTAGCGGTGATATTGAAAGCGCCTACAAAGCCTGTCTCTGGTCGCGTGTTGCCAGTCGTATCCTGCTGCAGTTAAAAGAGTTCAGCATTGCTTCAGATGATGATTTGTACAGTGCGATTATCAGCGTTGACTGGTCCGAACATTTTTCTGAACACGATACACTGGCGATTGACTGTTTTAGTTCGCACACCGTGGTTAACAATAGTCAATTTGCCACGTTTCGGATTAAAGACGCGATTGTCGATCAGTTTGTGCAGAATACCGGGCAGCGACCATCAATCGACCGTGAGACACCGGACATAAGGATCAACGTTTATCTTAGTGATAAACAATGTCTTCTTTATCTGGATATGTCCGGTGAGGCTTTACATAAACGCGGTTATCGCCAGTCAGCGGGTAGTGCGCCGTTGCGCGAAACCCTGGCGGCATCGATGTTATACCGTGCAAAGTGGCAGCGTTTTTATGAGCAGGGTTTGCCGTTTTACGACCCGATGTGCGGCAGTGGTACATTGCTGATTGAAGCTGCAATGATGGCGGCCAATATTGCGCCGGGCATTTTACGTGATCGTTTTGGTTTTTCCGGCTGGAAGCCTTTTGCCCGGGATGAAGCCGAGCAGGAAAAATGGCGGGCGATAGTTCAGGATGCCGAAGATAAAAAACAGGCAGGCCTCGCCAGTGCGCCGATTATTTCCGGCAGCGATAACAGTGAACAACTGGTTGGTATTGCACGATCAAATATAAAATCTGCCGGGCTGGATTCGGTGGTTAAAGTTTTTTTGCGGGATGCCAGCAAGGATATCACGCCTTACACAGAAAAGCCGGGGTTGATTGTTACCAATCCGCCTTATGGTAAACGTATCGGTCAGGTGCAGATGCTGCGTACTCTGTATCATCGTTTTGGCGTGCAGCTAAAAACACATTTTAATGGCTGGACGGCGGTCATTATTACTTCAGAAGATGAGCTGGCAAAAAGTATCGGTCTGCGCGCGTTTCGTAAAAACGCTTTGTTTAATGGTGCGTTGAAATCGATTCTGTATCAATACCGCATTGATTCACATAAAGCGCAAACGCCTGATCGTGCAGCTGAAGCCGCTGGCGAAAGTGATGCTTCAACGGTTTCTCCGGCAGCAAAACGTCAGCCTTCTGAGCACGCCCTGATGTTTGCTAATCGCCTGAAGAAAAACTACAAACACCTGAAAAAGTGGGCACGAAAAAATGATGTCAGTTGTTACCGGGTTTATGACGCAGACATTCCGCAATACGCTGTTGCCATTGATAAATATGAAAACTGGGTTCATGTGCAGGAATATCAGGCACCAAAAACAGTTGATAAAAACAAAGCTTTTTTGCGCATTAATGATGTTATTGATGTGGTGGCCGATATTCTTGAAACCAAACAGCAGAATGTTGTTTTAAAGGTACGTAAAAAGCAGGCGGGTTCGGCGCAATATCAAAAGCAGGATAAAAAGGAATATACCACTACGGTAACGGAAAATGGACTCAGGTTTATTGTCAACATGTATGACTATATTGATACGGGGCTTTTTCTTGATCATCGAGCTACCCGCCAACTGGTAAGAAAACTCGCTAACGGGCGCAGCTTTCTTAATCTGTTTGCATATACCGGCAGCGTTACTGTTTATGCCGCGGCTGGTGGAGCCAGCACGACAACAACGGTTGATATGTCCAATACTTACCTGAACTGGGCAAAGGAAAATATGGCGATCAATGGTTTTACGGATGGTGTTTATGGTTCAGGTCAGCACAGGTTTGTGCGCGAAGACTGTTTGAAATGGTTGCAGCAGGCAATTGATGATAATAAAAAATACCAGTTGATTTTTATCGATCCGCCAACGTTTTCTAATTCTAAAAAAATGGATACTTCACTGGATGTTAATCGAGATCATGCGGCGCTGTTGAGCGGTTGTCTGGCGCTGCTGGAAGATGATGGCCAGATTATTTTTTCCACCAACGCGAAAAGTTTTAAACTGGATGAGAGTTTAAAGGAAGACTGCTTTATAAAAGAGATAACGTCGAAAACGACGACGGAAGACTTCAGAAGAAAACCGTTGCACCGTTGCTGGTGTTTAACAAAGCAGGAGGCGGCGCTGGATATTTGTGTCTAGGTTTGTGATTGCACACTTCCGTGTGTGAGAGGAAACTTACGCGCCAACCGCACTCAGTGCAGGTTTGTTGCTGACAGTAAGCAGGGTGTTAATGAGTTGATCTTCCAGGTCAATGCGGGTGGCCAGTTCTTCGCCCAGTTTGGCAAGATAATTGGGCAGCTGTTCGATGGCCTCGTTATCGATATTGGATGTGTCGTCGTACAGATCGTTGAAGGCGATGGCGATCTGGGTTGTGGTATTGATGCGAGGCATGATTTTTTCTGCCAGCGTTAAAATCTCGTCACGACGTTCGTTACCTTCTTCGATGCGGCGATATATCTCAAAATGTCCGGCCGCCATGTAATCAACGAGCTCCTGACAAAATTCTTCAAGCAGTTCAGTGGTCTCGCTCCGGTCATCTTTGCTGTCTTCGGTAAGCCTGGCCAGATTATAATATTGCGAAAGAACGTTGTTGCGGTCTTCGATAAGCTTTTTTATTTCTTTTCGAGTACGTGCGCGACGTTCGCTGGGCGCTTCTGGTATTGTTTCTGAAGGCATGCTCTTCCCCTAAGATGGATGTTCGGTTATGTTTTTTTATTCTAGTTTTAATGACATTGTACTAAAACAAAAAACGAGTAGCAAATAGCAATATTGTGTAAAAAACGGTGTTTCCGTTGTTGAAAATAATGTCGCTGGTATGTCTAGAATGGTGCGCCAAAAACCAGGCGGTAGACGTTGATATTGTTGCCAAATCGTATGCCGATACCTATCTGGGCGTTTTCGAAGAACAGAAAATCCGGGATATTGCTGAGGGTGAAGCCAGCTTCGTGTTCAATGCCGATTTTTATCGGGTTGGGTGTTTGCTCAAAAAACACCAGATTGTTCGGGTAGTAAAAATTAATGTAATAAAAATTGCTGTACAGTGGTTCGTCGATAAAAGAAAAGTTACTGGCGAAGCGCAGGTTTAAGCCGGTTTCCAGCAGTGAGTAGCTGGAAGCGGTGCTAAAGTCTTTGCTTTGTTCCCGGGCATATAAAAACCGGTTGCCGAGAGTAAATTTGGCGTTGTTAAAATGCACATCAAAATAACTTTTAAGGCCGGTGCCGGTAATCAGCACGTTTGATGTGGCATCGAGTTCGCGGGCAAAGCCGTAGTCTGCAAACGGGATGAGGGTCCAGTCGGGTGTTACCGGGTACTGATATTCCAGGCCGGGTAAAAAGGTGATGGTGCCGACATCGTTGACACCGGGTAATTCTTCTACTTTCAGGCTATCAAAATTGATGAAGCCGATAGTTACAGGCAGGTTTAAAACCCAGCCGGCCTCGCTGTCAGTTTTTTCTTTGATGGTGTGTTCGAATGGCATTTGCAGCACAAAAACATTCTGCCCAGAGGTGGTGTAAAAACCGGTGCCCAGATAACTGGCAAAAGCAAAACTGGTCAGACCGAAGGAGCCATCTTCATTTTCGTTGGCATATGTCTGATGGCTGAAAAAGCAGGCCAGCAGGGTAAAAAGGCAGGTGCTGAAGCAAGCTGTTTGAGATTTCCCTGAAAACACTTTTATTGAGAATGTGATGGTGAGTTAGTGTAAATCCAGTTTAACATAGCGTGGTGTGAGGCCAGCTAAATGATAATTATGAACAAACCGTATTCTGAATCCTGTGATCAAAATAAAGAGCCGATACTTGCTGTGATTTTGCCGGTGTTTTCTTCTCTTTCCAGCGTGCTTGAAATCGGTAGTGGTACCGGGCAGCATGCAATATATTTTGCTGAAAACATGCCGCATCTGAAATGGTATACCAGTGACTGCCGCTCTTACCTGGCAGGCATTAATATGTGGCTTGATGATGCCGGTTTGCCAAATGTGCTGCCGCCGTTCGAGCTGAACGTAACAGAATCGTCATGGCCGAAACTGGATGTTGATGCGGTTTTTACCGCGAATTCAATTCATATTATGAGCCAGCAGGATGTACTTAATTTTATGTCTGGCGTTGGCAATCTGCTGGCAGAGCAGGGTGAGCTGATGATATATGGGCCGTTTAATTACAATGGTCAATACACCAGTTCGAGCAATGAATCGTTTGATCAATGGTTAAAAAGTCGTGACCCGTTAAGCGGCATCAAACATTTTGAAGACATGGTGGCGCTGGCAAATAAGAATAGAATGCAGCTGGTTGCCGACCATGCGATGCCGGCGAATAACCGTATTCTGCATTTTAAGAAAGTTTGATTTTTTAAAAATAGTTTTTTTGGTCAGGTAAAGCCATGCCTGTTGTTGCCAAACGACAGGTGTGATTGGCTAATCCATTCCCTTCAGGTTTTTTCGATATTTTTTCAGCAAATATCAACAGCTCGTTAAGGCTGAAATTGAGCTAGTGGCAGTTGTCTGCGCAGTGAAAATTATATGCCCGGTCACGATGTGTGTGTTTACGATGCGCGGCCTGTTCTGTTGGTAGCTTTGGTCAATCGATTGGCAATGGATGTCAGGTGTACCGGCTTCAGATAAATATAATTTAATTCTGTTAAGGCAGCGTAGAAAAACAGATGTAAAACCCGTTTGCTATTTATTGTATATTACTGGCGGTGCCACTTTATGCCATTACAAAAAGTATTCTCAAACATGACTGGGTAATGGTGGTTATTGATGCGCTGATTGTGCCGGTGGGTTTTGTGCATGGGTTGTTATTGCTGTTTGCTTATGTGGACTAGATTATAACAACCGGATCAGGGACAGTACATGCAGCAACGGCGATGAACCCTTTCACATGGTGAGCCGCTTTTATTCTGTCATTATTTTCTGGCTGTTAACGCGCTTCCTTCAAAAACCACATGTGACCAGCCATGCTTCATAAATGCGCGAATGTTACCGTGATCTGAATTTTCTGGATGCTGTAATACATCGTCGCGATAGTAATGACCAAAGCAGTGCAGCGTCTGCATTTCATCCAGCTGATGTATTTTTGCGAATGAAAATAATTTGCACGAACCTTCGTTTTCGCCGGCAGCATTGGTGATCTTTTCGTCTTCAGCACCGTTAGAAAAAGGTGTCGGGGTGTAATTGTAGTATTGATCAATGATGTTAATAACATCTTTAAAGGCTGTTTTCTCAGGTGAGTCTTTTATCTGTTGTATAAAATTTTCCAGGTTGCTCATGATGTAGATACTTTGCTTGTTTTTGAGGGCGCTATGATAACAGTTATCTGAACGCCTATCTGAATACTCGGGGTTTTAATACTGTTATTTAGGTGCCGTGTTAGCTATAGTTTTTTCCTGTGATTAGCTCTTACGTCTTTTGAGCGGTTTTACGCAGCTGAGATTACAGTCGTGTATAGCTTTTTTTATAACATCGATAACTTTGGGGCGGGGAAATGATATACGCCAGGCCAGCGCTACCGTGCGTTTGGGAATCGGGTTGCTGAAGCGACGGATTGCCAGCAGGCGCTGTGAATATGAATGTGCACCGGCTGCGGTGCATGGCAACACTGTTACGCCAAGTCCGGATACTACCATGTGGCGGATGGTCTCCAGTGAACTGCCTTCGACGGTGTGTGGCAAATCACCTTCCAGCCCGGGTTTGGGTATGCATGCGGGGCAGGCATCCAGTACGTGATCTCTGAAACAATGCCCCTGGCCCAGCAACAGCACATTTTCCTTTTCCAGTATTTTAGAGTTGATGGTTTTACGGGATGTTAAAGGGTGTGAGGCGGGCAGTAGTACGACGAATGGTTCTTCGTACAAGGCCTGGCTTACGATGCCCTGTTCCTGGTATGGCAGGGCGATAATGATGATATCAAGCTCACCGCGTTTGAGTTTTTCTGTCAGCACAGCGGTGTAGTTTTCTTCCACCACCAGCGGCATTTCTGGTGCTGCTTTACGTAATAGAGGAATCAGCGCCGGGTACAGATAAGGGCCGATGGTATGAATCGCTCCGATTCGGAGCGGCCCGGCCAGCTGGTTTTTTCCGTGCTGGGCCAGTTGCTTTATGTTGTCGGCAGACTCCAGCGTTTGCTGTGCCTGCTGGATAATACGTTCGCCAATCGGTGACAGGCTGACCTCATTGCTGCCACGCTCAAAGATTGCTACACCCAGTTCGTCTTCCAGTTTTTTAATGGCAACACTCAGTGTCGGCTGACTGACAAAGCAGGCTTTGGCGGCACGGCCAAAATGATGTTCACGTGCAACGGCGATGATGTATCGAAGTTCGGTAAGTGTCATGGCAGGAAGTTTAATATAAAAAAGGAAAGATAGTTAACATCTATTAAGGCATGATTTCAATAGATTAAGTATATTATGGTTTTATGATATTAAGAAAAGCTATGAGTCAGATAATGAAATACTAATGGTTATTGATGAACGATGAGCCTATATTCGACATCAGGCACTCAGCGATCATCGGTGGGCTGCGTATTAATCAGAGGATAATCATTATGAAACATCTATATCTTAAACGGCTTTCACCATTAAGCCGAAGTCTCGCCATCAGTTTTGCAGCATTGGGAATTGCCGGTGAGAGTGTCGCGGTAGAAACCAGCTATGCCCCGGTCAGCATTACCAGTTCGTTCGCGGATGTCATGAAACAGGATATCGCCAACAAGCCCGCCTTGATGAACAAGCATAAAAAATTATTGAATGAACGTTATGTGCTGTCAGAAAAAGTTGATTCTGAAGTCACCATGTCCGGCGGCAAACCATTGCCTGTCGGCCCCACGGCAAGATTGAAAGAAGGCGTTAGCTGGGATAGCTTGTCCCGTATGTCACCGGAAGAGATAAGGGAAAAAGGTATTTTCCCTTATCTGCCGCTGCCTCACATTAGTCCTGCTGGTGGCGGTCTGGTTGTGCCGCCTACGCAGCTGGAATCGCACCCGGAGCTGGTTCGTTTTGATATGGATTTTGATCTGCCAGAGGCTTATCTGCCGGAGTTCCCCGCACCGCTGTATCTGATCTCGCGCCCTGATCTTGGTGATGTTACTGGCGGAGAAGAGTTGACCATCAACAACTATTACAGCAAGCTGAACGGTATTCTTACGCCACTGCAACTCGATGGCATGCGTCTGCTGGTAACACCGGTGGCACAACAACAGTTCAATGTCACTGATGACCGCAAAGCAAAACTGGCACAGGATGTTGTTTCCTGCTTCAGTTGTCATGTTAACGGTCACACCAGTGGTGTGTTTCATCTGAACCCGGATAACCGGCCACAGCTGACGCGTTTCCGTATTGATACACCGTCACTTCGCGGTGTGAATATTCAGCAGTTCTTTGGTTCAAAACGTGCCCTGCGTTCACTGGAAGATTTCAGCGAAGTAGAAGCGAAAACTGCTTACTTTGACGGCGACCCGGTTATTGGTTTAAAGAAAGGTGCACGACGCTTTACCCGCGAAGAAATCGCTTCGATGGCAGCAATGCAAAACATGATTGCCTTCCCACCAGCACCAAAACTTGGTATCGATGGTCGACTCAATCCGGCGAAAGCCTCTGCATCTGAACTGAGAGGTGAAAAAATATTCACACAGTCCTGTTCATCGTGCCATGCCGCACCGTATTACACGGACAACAGTGCACATGATCTTCAGGTGGAACGTTTTTATGACGGCCGCGCAGAAGGTTTGATCAAAACATTCTCATTAAGAGGCATCAAGGATTCACCACCATATCTTCATGACGGTCGCCTGTTGACGCTGGAAGACACGGTTGAGTTCTTTAACCTGATACTGGAACTTGATCTTGCCAGGCAAGAAAAATCTGATCTGGTTGCTTTCCTGCGTACTTTATAGTTTTGCTGCGTAACTGATGTAAGTGATGCACCTGATTCAAGGAGAGTCAGGTGCATTTTTTTGTTGACTTGGTAGTGGGAGGCGCGGCTTCAATTCCCGCGATATCAATCATTGAGCCCCATTAACTACATCGTTATAAGCATAGATATTTATTGTTCTCACAGACCCGAAATAACTTGCTTCCCCCTATTGTTAAACATTAAGTTTCTGATAGAAACTTAATGTTGCTTAAATATAAAAAAGCAACCTATGTGTTTACAGCTATGAGCCATTTACTTCAGCAATTCAAACAAAGACACCTTGCGCCGGGTCTTAAACAGAACGGTATGATGTTACGCGTGGGCATCTCCCGGCAGCAATATCAGCGTTTAGAATCCAGGGGGAACCCCAGGCTGGATACCCTGGAACTGATCGCCAAAGGTCTTAACAGTGAACTTATAATGAAGAGCATAAGCAAAAACTTAAAGAGTACTAGCGTAATTTGCATGAAGATTTTCAGATAAAATAATTGATGACAGGGTTTGTTTATTACAATCAACTAGCGTAGAACGATTAATCAAAGATATATCTTATATGGGAGAGGACGGTTGAGTTTCCAGGGGCTACAGGCCAAATACAGACGTTTATTTCAGGAGAGCAGAGCCTGGAAACTGCTTCGTGCAGACAACGCCCCGCAGATACTGGCATTTATATTTGATTTGTTTATAGACGATAGTGAAGTACCTTTTGGCCACGCTCGCATCGCGTTGGATGCTGAGTTAAAGCGATGCCGGGAGCTGGGTATTTGGGAGACTGAAACCACTGCCGGTACTTATTTAAACCAGTGGATCCGCGCCGGCTGGTTGAGTGAAATGGATGATATGCTGAGAAAGACTGATGCCAGTGAAGTGGCACTGCGTTTTTGTCAGAGCCTGGATCAAAGGGCAACCGGCACAAGTGCCTCGCATCTTCGCATTGTGCAGGAGGCCGTGCGGGATTTTGCTGTTGCTGTTAGCCCCAAACCGGATGAACGTTTAACCTTGTTGGAACACCGCAAAGCGGAAATTCAGCGTGAGATAGATGATTTGAATGCGGGTGTTATCATCGAGTTGAGTGAGGTTGAGCAGCGTGAACGAATCAGGGAAATCTATCAGCTGGCATCTGTGCTCACCGGTGATTTTCGCCATGTTGAAGATGAAATCCGCGAGCTGGATCAGATGATTCGTGTGAAGATGATTGAAAGTAGTACAAATCGGGGAGAAATTTTATCTGCCATTATGGAAAAGGAGATATTACTCTCAAAAACCGATGCCGGTAGTGCATTTGATGGTTTTTTTCAGTTGCTGTGTGATGTAAACCGCTCAACGGAATTTAAAGATCAGCTACGCAGTATTTTAAATCAGCCGGTGGCGGAACAGCTAAACCTAGCACAGCAGCAGTTTCTTGGCCATCTGATACGTGAGCTGGAACGAGAGAGCGGTCGGGTGCATGACATCCGGCGGCGTACTGAAGAAAGTCTGCGAGCCTATATTGAAAGCGATGCGGTGTTGGAAAGTCGCGCAGTAGATCAATTACTGGGGCAGCTGGAGCGACTGGTGATTGAAATCAGGGAATCATCAGCCGATTATGAAAAACAGTTAAAACATAACACCGGTTTGTTTTTACCCGTTGGCAGTGTTCGTATTAGTTCCCCCATGAGCATGGCATTGAAATTACCGGATGATAAACTGGATACCAGCGGGGTTGAGGAAGTGGTGAATTCCCGTAGCCCGAGTGATGAAATTCTGAGCAGCCTGGAAGCGGTACAGGTCAGGGAAGTGGCTTATCGTATAAGAGACATACTGAAACAGGAAGGACCTATGACTATTGCCTCGCTGGCATCTATTCAGCCGGTGCAGTCCGGCCTGGAAGAACTGGTGGCCTGTTTGCGGGTGGCAAAATCTGTGGGTGCAACCTCGTTGCCGGATAAGGAAGATCTGGAAGTGATTGACAGGCAGGGGGTGCGTTTAAATGTTTCAATTCCCCGCTATTTACTGAGTGCCGATTTATTTCCGGAAGATATTGAAGAGATGGTGATATGACTGAGAGTGAAACAGCAAACACAGGTTCTGCAGGGGATTTGCTGGATCGCTTGCGTCAGTCGCAGAATACTGAACATGAACATGACGTTACACAGAAAGCGGATACGATTGCGTCTGATCTGCCGATCAACAGTGATTTGCCGCCGATAGATGATGAAAATCACCCGGAAGAAATCCAGTTGGAAAACGGCAGGCTGCAACCCGAAGCCAGGCGTGCTCTGGTCAGTCTGCTAAAACATGGGGTTATTCTGGCCGGGCGCAAAGGTCGGCTGTTTGAAACAATCTGTCGCTACCAGTCAGAGGTACGAAGCCATCTGGCAGACATCTACCTGAAGTTAATGCTGGATGAAAGAGCTGGCGTGGCTTTTGTGGCACAAATAGATGAAGTCGACAGTGATGAAGAAACTGCTTCTTTGATAACGCGGCGCACACTCTCGCTGTACGATACCCTGTTGCTACTGGTATTGCGCAAACACTATCAGGACAGGGAGAGCGCAGGTGAACAGCGTATTATTATTGACCTTGAGCGTATCGAATCAAACCTGTCGCCATTTTTACCACTCACCAACAGCGCTAAACTTGATCGCAAGAAGTTAATCATCGCACTTAATAAAATGATCGAAAAAAGACTGTTAGCAAAGGTGAGAGGCAGCAACGACCGTTTAGAAATTACCCCGGTGATTCGTTATGTGGTGAATGCAGAATTTCTGGAAAAAATGTTAAAAGAATACCAGCAGCTTGCCAGCGAAGCCGAACAGGGTACAAATATCAAACAGGTATCTGAAGCTGATCAACAGGATAAACAATGAACAGCTCGCAGTCCTTAACCGGCAATGATGGGCTATCAGCAAATCTGTTTAGTGTCGGACAGATTCGTCTGGCAGAATTATCGGTTTATAACTGGGGTTCTTTTAATGGTCTGCATACGGCAAAAATAGACCCGCAGGGTACCCTGATCACCGGTGATAATGGTGCTGGCAAGTCAACCTTAATCGATGGTCTGATGGCATTACTGTTACCCGCAGGCCGAGCCACGTTTAATGTGGCCGCTGCACAGGGTGACCGCTCGGACAGAACGCTGCTTTCCTATATGCGGGGCAGCTTTGGTTCGGCGCATGATGGCAATACCACGCGGGTAAAAAGTAAACGAGATGGTTCTGTCGTAACCGGCTTGCGCGCGCTATATCAGGGGGATGATGGTAGCCGTATCACCCTGGCGGCTGTTTTCTGGACAACTCAGTCAGGCAATAACCTGTCTGACGTAAAACGTATTTATGTGCTTGCCCGCCGAAATTTGCAACTCAAGGAAATGCTTGATGCCTTTGGTGAAGGCAATGCCCGTTCTTTAAAGCAATGGCTTAAAAACGACCCGGAGATAAACAGCTGCGATGAACGGTTTTCTGATTATCAGACCCTGTATCGAAAATACCTGTATATGGAAAATCGCAACGCACCGGCACTGCTTTCCCGGGCGCTGGGTCTGAAAAAAATAGATGACCTCACCAGCCTGATTCGTGAGCTGGTGCTGGAACCCAGCACGGTAAAAGAAGATGCCAGAAAAGTGGTGGATGAATTTGATAATCTTGTAGCAACCCACAATCAGCTGATTGATGCACGTGCACAGAAAGAGCATCTGCTTAAGTTGCCGGAACTGGCACAGGCACTAAAAGAAATAAAAATAAATCTGCAACACCTGATGAGTGAACGTGATGGCCTAGCCGCTTATTTTGGTGAGCTTTGTTATCACCTGTGGAATGAAAAACTGATTGAGCTTGAGGCCACACTGGAAAAACTTTCACTTTTAATCCGGCAAATTAGCGAACAGGAATCAGACGCAGATTTACGTGCTGAGCAATGTCATGAAGATTATATAAACGCCGGTGGCGGGCGCATTGAAAACCTGAAAAATGACCTGGCCAATGCTCGTTCAAGGCTGCAACAGATTATTGTTCGCTCATCAGCCTACCAGCAGGATGCGCGAAAACTGGCGCTGGATGAAAGCCTCAGTGAAGAACAGTTTAATAATAATCAGGCACAGGTTGCCAGTCAGCTGGAAAATATGCAGGCAGCCAAATATGAAGCTCAAAATACTTTTGCCGGGGTTAGTGGTGGATTAAGCCGCTTGCAGGAAGCGCAGAAAAAAATTGATGTTGAAATCCGGGAAGTTGCGGCACGCCCTGATTCCAGTATAAAGCCTGGTTTTCAGAAATTACGTGATAAGCTGGTTGCGGATCTGGGTTTTGAGCATGAACAATGCATGTTTATCGGTGAGCTGCTGGATGTCAATGAACAGCAGCGGCGCTGGCAAGGAGCCATTGAACGTGCACTGGGTGGTTTGCGTACCACCCTGGCGGTACCGGCGGAAGGTTACGCCATGGTGACTCGCTGGCTTAATGCCCGGCATACCGGCCTGCATGTGCGGGTCCAGGTGGTGCGCCCGCACAAGGGGCGAGCGGATTTTAAACCGCAGGGATTTTTAAGAAAACTACAGTGGCGCGAGCACCCTTATCGGGAGTGGCTCAAACAGCATCTGGCTGGTTTTGATTTGCAATGTGTGTCCTCAACCGAGGAACTGGATGTGACACCTTATTCTATGACTCAGCAGGGGTTGATGCATAAGGGCAAGGGGCGCTTCGAGAAAAAAGATCAATATAAAATTGATGATCGTGGTGACTGGCAGTTGGGTTTTTCAAATAAGTCCAGGCTGGCACTTTTGCAGGCCGATCAAAAAGCATTAACCCGGCAGCTGAGCGATGCCCAGAAACAGGTAGAAAAAGCACGGGCAGATCTGGATAACATCAACAAGCAGGAATCACTGTGGGAAAAGCTGCGTGATTATCAATGGGATGAAATCAATGCGCCTTACTGGCAAAGTCGGGTGGATGACCTGCAGTTGGATTTGAAATCGCTGCAGCAGGCAGGCAGTGATCTTGAAAAAGCCCGGCAGCGCTGGGAGCAAAGCAAACAAAAGCTGGCAGAGATTCGACAACAGAAAGAGCAATATAAAATACAGCAGGGTGAGCTGAAAAATAAAATTGAAGACGCAAATGACAAACGGCAATCTGCTGCAAATGCCGCAGCCTGCGGACTGGAAGATACGGTGCGGGAATTGCTGGAAAAACGTGTTGGCAAATTACAGTCGGATAATCTTGAAAAAGTCACTGTTCTGGAGCATGAGTTCAGGCAGGCAATAGAAAAATCTCTGGATAAATACGGCCATGATAAAAGCCGTGCTGAAAATACTGTTATCGGCATAATGTCATCCTTCCGCCAAAAGTGGGAAATAATAGCGGTTGACTGGCGTTGTGATATTGAAAGCCTGGATGACTATCTCGAACACCTGCAACAGTTGATTGAAGAGGGCTTGCCGCAACTGGCTGATCAGTTTACCGAGCGACTAAATAAACATGCTACACAATCACTGGCTCGCATTCGGCAACGACTGGATGCAGAGCGCGATGACATACTTGAAAGAATTTATATCATCAATAGAGTGCTGGCATGCACAGAATTCAGATCCGGTTCACATTTGAAACTGGGGGCAAAAACTGAAAAGTATCCGCATGTTGTTGAGTTTAACCAGTCGGTAAAAAAGGCACTTGCTCAGGCTACCAGCACTGACCATGAAGCACGTTTTCAGCAGCTAAAACAGGTTGTGAAAATACTGGAAAAAGCCAGTAACCCGACAACATCAGGCACGCTGGAAAGTATGCGGTTACTTGATTCTCGCTACCAGATGTCTTTTTATGCCGAAGAGCTGGATTCACAAACCGGTGAGGTACGAGATGTTCTTCAATCTTCCAGCGGAAAATCAGGTGGTGAAAAAGAATCTTTTGCCGGCACCATTGTTGCCGCAAGTCTGGCCTATGTATTAACACCGGAGGGTTATGACCGACCGGTTTATAGTACCGTTTTTCTGGATGAGGCATTTTCCAATACTGCAGAAGCGGTTAGCCGCAGAGTGCTCCGGGTTTTCAAGGAACTGCATATTCATGTGAATTTAATAACACCCTATAAAAATTTAAACCTCGCAAGAGAGTCTGCAAGTTCATTGTTAATTGCCGAGCGTGACCAGGAAAAACATGAAAGTCATCTTTGCGAAGTAACATGGGTGGAAATTGATCGCCGCTTGAAAGAGGCGCGTGAACGAAAAGTAAAGCAGGAAGTGCAAGCTCATGGAATTGAGATGGCGCATGCGCAGCAGCCTGAACAGCGGGATGAATTCAATGTGGAACCGGATTAATGCTTGCTAAATCATCCGTTCGAAAATGGGGTTTGTTGCCCGCAGACGTGAAGGCGCTGGTTTTAAAACGGGAATGGAAAAACGATGCCAGTTTGAAAGCACGCCTTTTAAACCGTAAACCCTTTCCGATTCGTATCGGGCTAAAGCCACCTGCCGGGCGTAGTGCCATGGCTGATATGAGCCACTTTCAAAAGTTCATTGCTGAATGGAAAGCCTATTCGCCGCAAAAGAATGTTCAATGGGAAAGCCGAAATTATCGAGCACTGGCAGAGCAAAGGCTGCCAATATTTTTTACGCTTGAAAATATGAGTGATCTGCTTGAGTTTATTGGCCCGGAGGCACTTGCCAGGAGCGAACAATGGACAAAAAATATGACACCTTTGTTATCCATTAGCGAAGCCTTTTACCCGCCGCTGGTAAAACACCTGAGTACACTTGAGTCACTGCATGTGTCCGATGCCGAGTTGCTGGCCAGTTTGATAAAACAGCTGTCTTTTAAAATGGGTGAAGGGCATTATTTGCGGGCGCTCCCTCTGAAGGGTGTAGACACTAAATTTCTGGAAACCTATCTGCCCCTGGTTTCTGATTTATTGAATGTTTTGCATAAAGGGGAAATTACCGACAGTGGTGGTTTGCTTGCATGGTTGGGTTGTCTTGAAAATCCCAAAGGCTGGCTGACGGTTCGTCCGCTTTGTGATGGAATTAAAATAAAAATGGCTGGCTTTCCCGTCATGCAACTGCATAGTGATGTTTTGCGCGAACATGCTCTACCCGCCAAAAATATTCTGGTGGTAGAAAATATGCAGTCGGGACTCGGTCTGCCGCCACTTAAAAATACCATTGCCGTCTTTGGTGGTGGCAAGAACGTTAGCTGGATGGATGCACACTGGCTTAAATCAAAACGTGTTGCCTATTGGGGCGATATTGATAGCTGGGGCTTCGCCATATTGAGTGATGTTCGCTCCAGACTCTCATCCGTTAAAGCGATGATGATGGATGCAGATTCTATTAGCCAACATGAAGAACGTATGGTTGATGAACCGGAATCGTTGGAAAAACTGCCTGAGTTTCTAACTGATGCTGAAACGCAGATATTCTCTGCTTTGAAAACCGGTAAGTATTCAGGCTCAAGGCTGGAACAGGAGAGGTTGTCGCCTGACTATATACGTCTTAGGCTGGAAGCGTGGGCGGCAGAGGGTTAATTGTTTTTTCGAATAACCTTATATTGATATTTAGTAAAGTTGCAGGTACTTCGGTTAAAGTTACAGGCAGATAAGGGTAGATCATCTGTTGATAGAGAGGCTCTCGTTTCGGCTTTGTATAAAAAATGATTCAAACATACCCTCTTGCGACATACTTTCTATCTCTGGAAATAAAAAAACCACCGTAAGGGTGGTTTGATTATTTGGTGGAGATGGGCGGAATTGAACCGTAGGCCGTAAAGCCTTATGTGCTGGCGTTTCTTGTTATCGAACCTTAGTAGTTGTTACATTCTTTCACCCTTAATTCATTAAAAGACAACCATAAAACGCTATAGGAACGCTTAGGACAATTATAGGGGAATTTTCTAATCGACCATTGAGAATTGGTACGCTGATAGTCAAGTAATGAACTTGGGTGTCAGCCATGAAAAAAACTGGAATAGATTGCGCAAAACTGCGGCCAGATAAGTACAAGGGACGTGAACTCAGACCTGTATCTTCAGCATATCGTTATATAAAAATACCTGCTTTTATTCAAGATGCTGATTCTAAGGAGCATCTACGGGAGTATTTGGGTTACATTCTCGGCAAATTGGACGTTTTGCTTGATGATCCTGTCAAAATTGATACTCAAACAATATCGCGGGAGGTTTATGTTCTTGGGTGTATGAAATACCGATTTAATGCAGTAACCAGAGAACTGGATGTGAATAGCCGGATAATTGGTAATATTTACAGGAAAGAAGAAAATCACTTTGAAGTATTACATCCCCTCTCATCATCGTTCTGGCTAAGATATTTAGTCCAAACATGGCGTAGTCGTCAAAAAGATAGAAGGTCATCAAAATATGAAAACTGGGTTGCTACAGTCATTTATCAACAATTATTGAAAGACCGGCGATTTATCAGGCTACGGGAAACACTGTTTAAGGCATTCGACCTTGATATGACACTGGTTACAATTGCGTTACGCGCAAGAATGGAGACTAAAAATGTTTTACTTGTTTCCTGGTTATACCAACTTGTTTGGCAACACGAAAATATTTTTCGGCAAGTAAATAGAGAGAATCCACAGTTACTGCCTGTGCTTACATTGGCTATTAAAAGTGGCAAGCTGGCATTTGAAGCTGATCCAATAACTGAGTTAAAACGTGCATTCCTTGCGGATGGCGTGAGTGAATCTGGATGGAAGTATTTGTGCTTGCATGGCTCAAAAATATTTAAACCTATTTGGAATTCTCCATATGATAGTGATTGGCTCACTATAATTGATTACCTGGTTTTTCTCCAGAAGGCACATTTGCCAGCGCCGCCATCACCGTTGGTTTTTGAAATTTTGATTTCATGTTCTACTTATACCGATATGTATTGGAAAACGCTTCCCAGTGAATTCGTTTCGATGCTGTTAAATGAATCTGACATACATCGTGGTAAAGAAGATTTAACCCGTTTAAAAAACGAATCAGCGCAAATACTATTCTGGATAGACAGAGAAGGCTGGAAGCTAAACAAGCAACAACGCCGTGCTGGCTGGCGGGCATTGTGTAATAAAGCAGATAAATGGTTTAAATACTGGTGCCAGCTTCAATCAGCTGATGATGTACCGTGGGAACCGGTTATTAACGCATTTGTGTGTGGTGAATTAGTGGTGCAGCCACTAACGACTCAGCGTGAGCTTATTGAGGAAGGGGTGAAAATGCGTAATTGCGTTTCTGATTTTGTGGCTGATTGTAAAGAACAAACATTCCAGATTTTATCTGTCCGTGATATTAGAAGTGGGAAGCGTGTCGCTGATATAGGGATTGAAGCAGTAGTAGAAGAAAACCGATGGGCGCTTTTTGATGTGCTCGGTGTCGCAAATACTGCCGTATCGGATAAAATAGAGGCTATAGCCAATCAAGCTGTCGAAATTACAAATAGAGTAATGCGTAAAAAATATAATATAGAGCCTGAGCAACTGGAAATGAATTTCTGAGCTATTTTGCTTGATCAATGACTTCAGTTTTTACTTCATATACTTCATATTGCTGACAATCGTCTCCTGGAATCTCACGCCAGGGTACTTCTTTATCCTCATTCCAGTTTTCAGTGATGGGGGTTGGTGTGAACTCCAGCATTTTTGGCCGCATCGGTAGTGTACCGTGGCCAAGAAGGCGAGAAATTACGATTTCACGGACATAATTGGAAACAGTTAGATCAACATGTTTTGCCAATAGGATGAGGTCATTTTTTAACCTTGTCGGAATCCATAGTTTCATCGGCGCAATATTTTGGCCTAATTCTGGAATAAAATATGTGGTTACTCGAACTTTCCCTTCAGGTAATTCTTCGGCACGACGGCTAAACATGGGCGTTTCATCCATGCGAAAAATTCTATTTTCTCGTATCCATTCAAAAGCGTATATCCCATAGCAATGAGCCAGGAGAAAATCTCGAATTAACCGACTGGCTGTTCTATCATAAATATCTGATAATTCTTTTATCCCTTGCATGGCAGGAGAGGGTAACCAGAATTTTAACGCAATATCGTTTTTACCAAGATCGCTACAATCTCCCATCCCATCTACTAACTGTTCCAGGGTAAGTGCCCGCCGTGGTACTGGTTCTTCAGAAACTTCTGCATTTGAAAATTCAGATAATGAGGACGAGCGTTTTTTCAGTTTAAGAAAAGGCCACATAGTAAATCCTTAAAGTAGGGGAATTATCCAGTAAGTGCTCATTTCGTTTTATTCTACTGTATGTAATGCTTATCTGAACAGGTGAAACAATGAATTTTCTTTACTGGATGTACCTGATGGGAACTCTATTGCTTGGTCTATGGATGATCTACCTAATGCAGACCAAACTCGATAATTTCGACTGGAACTACCATAAAAACGATATATGGTTTAACTGTGTGATTACCTTATTGTTTTGGCCATTATTACTGGTAATCTATCCCGGTAAGTTGTTCAACGTAAAACGGCTATTTGACTTTGATATAGTGCTTGGTAATTTAAGAATTCAGGGAATTGGCCAAAGAATGCGGTGTTTGAATAAACTGGCCGGTTCGCCACCACCATGCGGTTGTGAAATTCTCTATAGCCATGCAAATTCAGCGTCTGGTACAGGTAAAAAGACAAGATTGTGGTTTAAATCTGATGATGTAGTCACTTTATACAAAGGTAAAGCATTGCCGTTTTATTCCTGTTACGAGCAAGCCGCACTGGTTTCATGGGTAAAGGCCAGAGACAGGTCTATTAAAACGCCGACAGAAGTACCCGTACAAATTAACTTCCAGAATATAGCCGTTTCGCTGCTGGACGCTGGATTTGGTCTAATCGAATGCAATGCATGTGCCATTCAATATTCAGCAGATAAATTGCGCAGGCAAATGCCGTCACTCCATAGAGGCTGGAATAAAATCACATATCGATGCCCCAAAGGACATGCATTATTACAATATAACTACGTCCATATTTATGTCTGACGATCTTAAATACAGCTGATTTTAGCCGTTCATGGTAGGATAACGAAAAAACAATAAAATAAATTTATGGCCTATAACGAAGCCGAAACCCGCTACTATTTAATCGATCCCGTTCTGCGAGAAAAGGGGTACGATGATATTGCGCGTCTAAAGCTCGAAACGCCCGCGCCAGTTGATCCTACAGGGAACAAAGGTTCACGTCGCAGGGGTGCCGGACGTACAGATTACCTGCTTTGTGTGCAGGTAGGCGCCATGCCAAAATCATTACCGGTTGCTGTTCTGGAAGCTAAAAAAGAAAATGATGACCCACTAAAAGGTATGCAACAGGCCAAAGGTTACGCAGAATGTAAACGTTTTGACGTGAAATATGTGTTTGCATCCAATGGCCATCGTTACGGGGAATATGACGTCTTTACACAGTTGCAGGCGGGTCCACATGCTCTGAAGAATTTTCCATCACATGCCGATTTAACAGCACGTTATGCAAAAGACACCGGTATTGATGTAACCAAGCCTGAAGCGAATATACTGTTTATGCCCGATAGTCCGGCATGGTCACAAACACGCTATTATCAGGATGCCGCCATTCGGGCGGCGTTTGAAAAAATCATCAAATGCAGGCAAAACGGTGATCCGGCAAGGGTATTATTATCATTGGCCACCGGTGCCGGTAAAACCATTATTGCCACAAATCTGTTATGGCGGTTGCATGAAGCCGAACAGTTAGCCAAACCGGCTTTGTTCTTGTGTGACCGCGATGAACTGCGAGAGCAGGCATACAACAAACTCAAAGCAGCCTTTGGT
>WFOC01000038.1 GCA_015488295.1 Gammaproteobacteria bacterium | reverse complement strand
GTGTTGAAAAACATCTTTTTTAGAGTCGATATGACGTTGGCTTAAATACCTCAAATGTATATTTCAGGTTCGACTAACTAGGTTAAGCGCAGCTAAATCTCGTTTTTGCATTTCTTTGGAAAGGATTTTTCGCCCATCTATTTCATTGCCATCTTCTGGAAACAAGAGCTTGAAGCATGGGTCGCCACTTTGACCTTGTAGCTCATTAAGTTCATCTATAATTACTTTTATATTAGAAATGATTGCTTGATTTGAAGCATTCGGTAACCATCGTTGGGCCATAGATGATATTATCTTTCGTACGGCATAAATGTCATCTTTCTCACGAGAGCCCATTTTATGGAGCCCAATTAATGTTTCGACCAATACAGTATATGTACCGGGTTCAAGCATTTTTATTCTTTCCATTCCTGGGATAGCTGATAATGTTTTTTTAACATCATATGTAATTTTTATTGAATTTATCTCAGGTAATATAAATTCCTTTGAAAGGGCGCTAAGTAAAGCGAAAACCAAAAGGACTACTAATGCATAATTTATATAAATTTCTTTCTTGGGCTTTCTCCCGAATATAAATGACGCGATTAGTATGGCTAAAACAGCGCTAAGCACCATTAATACAATAGGATACCAGTTCACATTGTTCTCCTTTAAACCCTAACAGTGTCTTAGACGGAAAGCGGGATTTCTGTAATATACGGAATTCTGTATATTATTGATAAGCTTCCTGTCTTGATAATGGTGTTGATTTGTTTTACAGGGAATTTATTATTTTTGCAAGGAGTATGCATTCTGAGTAATTTGAACGTCTGCTTTCGGGGGAGATGTATTTTAAAAACAATACCATATGAGGTTTTTGATGGGGATGGCAGGGGTGTGTTCGGTACGTTGAGGATTTATCAGAGTGTGAAATGTTGAGCGTTTAGCTGTGGCCTCTGTTGCTGATGTTGAAGCTTGTCTGGAGGTGATAGGCTGAAAGCGTAATATTGTGGACGGGAAATTCAGGCCGGTTTTTGATGCTTTGCTTTATTTTATTCGTACTGGTATATACGAGCATGCACTAAAGGTGGAAGTCGTGGGGTCATCTTCTAACCGGGTTCTGGTTAGAGTGTATGGGTTTACAAATGCTGGATAGAATCAGGGCTTAATGTGAATATATGGTACCGAGGGCCGGAATCGAACCGGCACTTCCGTGAGGAAACCGGATTTTGAATCCGGCGCGTCTACCAGTTCCGCCACCCCGGCATATATGCAGCGCGCATTTTATAGGAATTAGTGTCTGGTTAACAGCCGTTCAGACACTAATTCGGAAAGACTTTTTTGAAGGGTTTTACTGTGACACTGGCATAAACGCCGGCGCTTATGTAGGGATCGGTGTCGGCCCAGGCCCGGGCGGCTTCCAGGCTTTCAAATTCGGCGACTACCAGGCTGCCGCTGAAACCGGCTTCGCCGGGATCTTCACTATCGATGGCCGGGTGTGGGCCGGCCAGGATCAGTCTTCCTTCCTCCTGTAAGGCGGTCAGGCGCTCCAGGTGTTTTGGCCGGGCGGCAAGGCGGTTTTGCAGGCTGTCTTCTACGTCTTGTGCAATAATGGCGTATAACATTATGGTGTCTCCTCTTTGTTGCTGGTGGTGCTTTCTGGTGTGTTTTGTTCCGGGTCGTCTTCAGAAATATGGCGTGACAGGTATATGGCCTGAAGAATGACAAAGGCGATGGTCAGTCCCATTAAGCCAAACAGTTTGAAGTTTACCCAGGTGTCCATGCGTGCTTCTGCTGCTGCGCCGAGCTTGTAGTAAAAAGCCACATACAGGTTGGCCGCGCCGCTGATAAAAAAGAAAGCCACCCAGGACAGGTTGAGTGTGCGCCAGACATTCTCGGGTAGTTCGATGTGTTCGTTCATCATGCGCTGGACGATGGGTTTTTCACCAATGACCATGCTGCCGAGAAACACAGCGGCAAACAGCCAGTTTAAGACGGTGGGTTTCCACTGGATAAATGCCGGGTTGCCCAGAAAGATGGTGATGCTGCCAAGTACGGTGATCAGCAGCAGTGAAAAAATATGCATGCGTTCAAACTTGTGTGTTTTGAACCAGTGGATGCCAACCTGTATGAAACTGGCGATGATGGCCATGCCGGTGGCGACGATGGTGGCGGCGATAAAATCGGGTTTTGCAGGATCAATCAGCTGGCTGATGAAGGTGTTTTCGATCAGGAAATGTGCCTGATAATAACTGACAAAAAACAGGATAATTGGAAAAAAATCAAAGAGTAACTTCATTGTTTTAATGTTTTGTCGGCGGCAAAAAACCTTCCTGTTTATCGAGGGCTGGCATTATACCGAACTTCGTGAGTGAAAAACGGTTTACGGCTGCTTGTGGTCTGTTGATGGCGGATGGTGGTTTTTGAGTTCTGGCTGGTCTTAAAAGGTTTGAAAATTGTTGTCGTGAAGGGTGTGAAAAAATCCAGGATGATTTTTATAGTGCAGGTTGGGTTACGCTAGCGCTAACCCAGCCTATGTTTCTAAGGAGAAGTTTGCAGTTGGCAGCATTGTTGTAAGTTGGGCATTGCCTGCTGTTTCTCTGAGCGGGTGAAGCACTATTCTGTCGGGCAGTGCCCGACCTGCTTCTTTTTTTAACTGATAACTGCCGACTGCAAACTTCTTTTTATGGCAGAAAACCTGCCATTGCCAGTTTGATTAAATACAGCTCTGTTCTTTTAAACATCGTCCGTTTTGAAATCGGCGTTTGATGCATCGATCTCGTTGATGTCGACCAGTTCACCGGTGTGCAGGTCGTAATAACAGCCGATCAGGTTGAGTTTGCCTGCGGCGACCCGCTCGCGAATCCAGGGGTAGCTCATCAGGTTTTGTAATGAATAATTTACGGCGGTTTTTTCACAGGCATCGGTTTGCAGTTCGAGCGTGTTGAGTTCTTTTTGTGCCAGAACTTTTTCTTTTGCCGGGGCGGCGATTTGCATCCAGCTGTCGATAAAGCCATCGGACTGAATTGCGTCGTCTTTTTCCATCAGAGCGCGGATGCCGCCACAGTTGGCGTGACCGAGCACTACGATCTGTTTTACTTTCAGGCAGGTGACAGCGAATTCCAGCGCGGCGCTGGTGCCGTGGTAATCACCTTTGGTTTCGAAGGGGGGAACCAGGTTGGCAACGTTGCGGATGACGAAAATATCACCGGGTTCAACGTCGAATAAAATACTGGGATCAACCCGTGAATCACAGCATGAGATGATGGCGACTTCGGGGGTCTGTTTTTGTGCCAGTTGTTCCAGCCGGGCGCGATTACGTTGGTAATAACCTTTTCGAAAGCGTTCATAGCCCGCGGTGAGTTTTTCGATCATGCTTAAACCTTAAAAATATTTGGTTGTAAAAAGTCCGGATGGTTGTGTTAGCCGCCAAACCAGAAGGTCATATTTTTTTCCAGAAATTCTTCGTAACGCATGTAGTGTGAGCCGTCACATGAAAAGTTGAGGCCGACCATGCCGTTCACCACATTCAGCGAAGCGGAGCGCAGATAGATTGTTTCATCTGCAAAACGCAGGGCTTTAAACTGCTGGAATATCTTGCCGATTTTTTCCGGTTCGACGATAGCTTTTTCAAAATATTCCTGATGGCGATAGGCCAGGCAAATATCGGGGTCGTTGAGTTCGGCAAAATTCAGAATCTGGTAGCTATAGGGGTTGTCGACCAGCCAGAAAGTGGCGCGGCTGCTGGAGAAGTGCAGCTTGGCATGAAATACACCCTGGCAGAGTATCAGCTCTTCAACCAGACTGAGCACGTCATCAATCTTTGCGTCCATCGCGCTTTCGATACGATGTTGCGAAAACAGGCCGCTGCGAATAGCCGGGTCGCCTTTTACCTGCAGCCAGATTTTTTCGTCTTCGTATTGTTCGGCGGTGCGGGGAAGTTCGCGCAGGTCAAAGTCAGCACCGAGATAACCGCTGGGTTTGCCGTAGGCATCGTAGATGGTTTTGATGGCGGTCAGAGACGGGCGTTTGCGGTTGCTGCTGATGTAGGCTTCCGACAGATAATAATTGTCGCCTTTTAGCGCGCGTTGCAGATAGGGGCGGGCGATGCGGTCGCGTCCGACCTGACCGGTTTTGAAGCCGGTGCGGGTGACATCTTCGGTGAGCTGGATGCCCGTTTTATCCACCACCCAGAGGTATTTGCAGTATTCTGCTTTCCTCATCTCGTCTGTCAGCAGTGCCTCCAGTGCCTGGCGGTCATTCATTTTATCCGCACAGTTTTCAGCAAGTTCTGACATTGAGTCAAATAATAATTCCGACAGCATTTCTCGCTGCTTGCTGACGGTTTTCTGTAAAGTTGTTTCGCTAACCATTTGTTACCCTGATTACGCCGTTAATCTGCCACCGTTGTGGAGTGTTACCAGGGGGGATTTTACCTCTTGTGCGAAAATATGTTTATCCTATTTGCACCGCTACGAACGAAAAGGATACCCGCTACTCAAGTTTGCCCGCCGCGGAGGGGGTGCGACGTATTTCAGAGGCGTATTTGAGTAGCGGGTATCCTTTTCATTCGTACCGGTGCTGTCTGTAAAAGTTACTTTATATGTGCGTTTTAATCATCACCGCTCATAAAACCCAGCAGGTGCAGCAGGCTGGTGAACAGGTTGAAAATACTGACATACAAAGTAACGGTGGCCATGATGTAGTTGGTTTCACCGCCGTGGATAATGTTACTGGTCTCGTACAGAATCAGTCCGGACATCAGCAGGATAAACATGGCAGATACCGCCAGTGACAGTGCTGGCATCTCAAAAAGAATCGCGCCAAGACCTGCCATGAAAGCGACCAGAATACCGGCCATCAAAAAGCCACCCATAAAGCTGAAGTTTTTACGTGAAGTCAGTGCATAACCGGACAGTGCAAGGAAAATAGCACCGGTGCCGCCCATGGCGTTCATCACGATCTGACCACCGTTGGGCAGAGCCAGGTAGCTGTTAAGGATGGGGCCGAGGGTGTAACCCATGAAGCCGGTCAGGGCGAAGACAAAGGCAATGCCCAGGCCGCTGTCACGGAATTTTGCGGTCAGGAACAGCAGGCCAAAGTAACCGACCATGGTCAGTAACAGACCGGGGTGCGGCAGGTTTAGCATCATTGAAGCACCCGCAGTCAGACCACTGAACAGCAGTGTCATTGACAGCAGGCTGTAAGTGTTGCGAAGTACCTTGTTGCTTGCAAGTGCTGCGCTCTGATTGTGATTTATGGATGTATTTATCGGGTTATTCATGCTTTTAAACCTCTATCTTGTTGCTTGTTTGGTTCGTTAAATGTGGTGTTCAGGGCTGGTTGTTCAACATCCAGATCCAGTGGTAATGGATGCCCCTGTTTTAATAGCGTTTGCTGACGGTTGACCTTGCGTATCAGCGTGCGACCGGCGCGATCAGCTGCGCGGTTGATGGCGACATACATATCGGCTTCGGTGTCTTCGATTACTACATCGGGCAGGCCGGCCAGTACAACCTGTAGATGGCAGTGTTTATCTACGCCACCGCGTGGGCCGTTGACATCTGACAGCCTCATTACAATTCGTTGAATGTGGTCATCGCAGCAGGTGAGCGCAAGGCGCAGGCGACGTTCTGCATGGCTGCGCAGTGCGTCGGTCAGAGTGAAACGGCGTGCCTGTATGTCAATTTGCATCGAAGTCCTCCTGTCTGATTCATTTTCTGCTTTATCTGTTATCCATGGTATGGTCATTTGACAGCAAAGAAAATTCGATTATTATTTCCGCACTATTCGAAAATTACGAAGTAATGAGTGAGCCATGGTTAACTATAAACATCTGCATTATTTTTGGGCGGTGGCAAGAGAGGGCGGTGTTGCCCGTGCCAGTGAGCGGCTGCATTTGACACCGCAAACCATCAGCGGGCAATTGAGTTTGCTGGAAGAACATCTTGGCGTGGCGCTGTTCACCCGGGTCGGGCGCAATCTGGAGCTGACCGAGACGGGACGGCTGGTATTAAGTTACGCCGATGAAATTTTTTCTCTGGGCGGCGAGCTGGAAGAGGTTATTCATCAACTGCCGGAAGGGCGGCCGCAGCAGTTTCGGGTAGGGGTGGTTGATGTGCTGCCAAAATCTATCGCGCATCGTATTTTGCAACCGGCGCTGCAGATGCCGGAGCCGGTGCGCATGACCTGCCGTGAAGCCAGCCTTGATGTGTTGCTGGCAGAGCTGGCCGTACACCGGCTTGATCTGGTGCTGGCTGACCGGCCGATTCCTTCTACTATCAGCACGCGTGGCTTCAGCCACAAGCTTGGCGAGTGTGCGATCAGCTTTTTTTGTACAGGCGAGCTGGCGGATAAACTATCGGGGGATTTTCCCGCTTGCCTGAATGGTGCACCGATATTGCTGCCGGGCAGTGGCACACAGCTGCGTGCGGGCATTGATCAGTATCTGGACAAGCTGCGCATTCACCCGCGCACGGTTGCAGAATTTGATGACAGTGCATTAATGAAGGCTTTTGGTAAAGAAGGTGCCGGCATTTTTATTGCGCCAGCGGTGCTTGAGGCTGAGGTCGAGCTGCAGTACCAGGTGACAACGATTGGTCGCATCAATGAAGTGAAAGAGCATTTTTATGCGATAACGGCCGAGCGCCGGGTAAAACATCCGGTGGTCAGCACAGTGATGGAAGCCACGCGTGAATCGTTATTTGCTGACAAGACTTGATGATTGATCGGTTTATTCGAAGTGAAAAGCCATAAGATTCGAATTATTATGTGTTGTCAGGGTCGATAAAATAGTCCCGTAGTTAATTTAGAGAGCTTTTTATGTTTTTCAATTTTTTTCAAAATTCATTCATTGTCATCAAGCGGTGGCTGGATGCAGTTCATCTTGCCAATAACCCCGAGCCTGTCAAAATCCGTGTTGACCAGTCTGCCTCGGCGCAGCGTATGCGTGCCCGTCGTCTTAGCCGGCGCACCAGCCCGGGACAGGAGCGGATGCTGGCACAAAAATACCGTCGTTAGGTTCGTCGGCTCAGGCTCGACGTGCGCCAGCGTTTGCTTGCGCCTTCTTTAAGTTGTTTTTCACGTTATAATTACCGCCATGTTTTTTCGAATTGTTGGAATTTTCCTGCTGCTCAACCTGTTGAGTTGTGCTGAACCACCTTATAATAATCTGGATAATGCCCAGTTAGAAAGTATGCTCACACAGGGCGTGCCGATTTTTGATATTCGCCGTAAAGACGAGTGG
>WFOC01000037.1 GCA_015488295.1 Gammaproteobacteria bacterium | reverse complement strand
GATCTTAACAGCCTGAATGGGCAGGTGGCATCAAGATCCTTCGACTTCGCTCAGGATGACAAAAACTTTAGATGTTTTATTTGCGTTTATTCGCGTTCATTTGCGGAAAAAAATCGTTTTTCTTAAAAGTCCGCTCCTGGCAGTTCTCAGACATTACTCCATTAAATAATCTGGCTGCTTCACTATGCAAGAGCTTCAAAAGTTATTAAAAATCATGGCGGATCTGCGTGATCCTGAAAGTGGCTGTCCCTGGGATGTGGCGCAGTCGTTCGATTCGATTGCGGCGTACACGGTCGAAGAAGCCTACGAAGTGGCGGACGCGATTGAGCGCAAGGATATGGCTGACCTGAAAAACGAGCTGGGTGACCTGCTGTTTCAGGTGGTGTTCCATGCGCAGATGGCTTCGGAAAACGGGCAGTTCGATTTTTCTGATGTGGTGAACGAGATAAACGACAAGCTTATTCGCCGCCATCCGCATGTGTTTGGCGATGACAAAACCCGTGATGCTGAAAAATTATATAGCGACTGGGAAAAGCACAAGAAAAAAGAGCGTGCTGAAAAAGGTTTGTCTGGTGATGACCGGCCGACGGGTTACTTGGATGGCATCGCCAGCACCATGCCGGCGTTGCGTTGGTCGGAAAAGTTACAGAAGCGTGCGGCGCACCATGGTTTTGACTGGGATGATATTCAGCCGGTGTTTGATAAGCTTCAGGAAGAAATTGGTGAGCTGAAAGCTGAGATCGACATTGAAGATAATCAGCAGAAAATAGCTGATGAGATGGGCGATATTCTGTTTGCCAGCGTCAACCTGTCGCGGCATCTGGGAGTGAATCCTGAGCAGGCGCTGCGTGATTCCAACCGAAAGTTTATTTCGCGTTTTGAAGTGGTCGAGCAGTTATTGCATGAAGATGGCAAACAGATGGAGGATTGCAGTGTGGCAGTGCTGGAAGATTATTGGCAGAAAGCGAAAAAATTATTGTCCACAGATGAACGCTAATGAACGCAAATAAAAAACATGATTTTTAGTGTGCCGGACACACCCTGGCGAAAGGATATCGTGGGCATACAATGCACTCCCTGCAGCGCCACCATATAGCTTGTAACTCTTAAACTTTTATCTTGTTTTTATTTGCGTTCATTAGCGTTCATCTGTGGACAAATATGTTTTTAAGCATAAAAAAAGCCGCACCCGATATTCTCGGAGTGCGGCTTTTTTTATAATGCTTTTACGACTAGATAAACAGCGACTGCGTAGCGTCAGCTGATTCTTCGAAGTAAGTCGCTGCGCCGACAAAGTCTACGCCGTCGATGAATACTTTTGGATCGTGACCGAACAGTTCAACAGTCATCTGGCAAGCGAGGAATTTACATTCTGCTTCCTGGCAAAGTTCGCGCAGTTCAGCGATTGTAGCTACGCCACAGTTGCTGATAGTTTTCTTCATTAACGTGGTGCAGATTGGATCCATGAAAGGAATGTTCCACATGACGTTAGGAATCTTAGGGCCGAAGTCGATGCTCTTGAACCATTTAGGGCCCCAAGGCATTTTCATTGGCATGTCAGGTGCGGCTGTTGGTGTGATTTTCAGCTTGTTAGTGTCTTTCAGTAGCAGGTTTAAGCCGTAGAAAGTAAAGAAGATTGATACTTCCATGCCCAGGGCTGCCGCAGTACTGGCAAGAATGAAAGGAGGGTATGCCCAGTCGAGGGTTCCCTTTGTTGCGATAATTGTTAGTTTGCGATCAGCCATGTTTTTATCCTCGTTTTGATAGTTTTTAAGACAGTCTTCTGACTATATGGTGTTCAGAGGATATAACCATACTCCTAAAGCATCTGGCATTGCAAGTCTCTAAGGTGTTGTTTTTGTTGTTTAGATTTGTATTAAATCTAATTTGCGCTGCGTGTTTACTGATTTTAAGCGCTTTTCGACCATTTATTCCAAAACGCGATAACTGTTATTCCGCGCTATTATTTTGCAGGTAGGTCTGCAGTTCGGGTAGATTTTTGATGCTTTCAAAGCATATCGTGCCGCTGCAGGGGTAGGCGATGCTGGTGTCTGCTGTCGCCCTGGCGCGCAGTGAGTCGTGTAGTGGCTGCTCGGCGGGAATGGTGTATATCAGTGTGCCGGGTAAATAATACTGTTGTATGAGTGACGACCACTGTTCACTGTCCGCCGGCTGACTTCTTATTATGAGGATCTCGGGCGGTGTCAGGTATTCGCTCAATGCGTTCAATAGTGCGCAGTGTGCAACCGGGCTGTGATTGATTGAGGTCCAGGCTGATTTCAGGCAGTTCTCTGCGGCATCGATATATGTTTTTCGGCCTGACAGCTGGCCGAGGCGGTTCAGTGCCAGAGTGGCGATGGCGTTGCCGGAGGGGATTGCGTCATCGCTGAAGATTTTTAATCGCTGGATTAACGTTTCGTGATGATGGCTGGTGAAATAGAAACCGCCATAACGGCTGTCTTCGAAGTCGCTCAGCAGTTTGTCGGCCAGTGCCAGTGCCCATTCATAAAGATTGTTGTCCCACCGGCTTTGCAGTAATTCCAGCAGGCCATATATAAGAAAGGCGTAATCGTCGAGATAAGCGTCGAGTGTGCTTCGGTTGTCTTTGAAGCTGGCGTACAGCTGGTTATTTTTCCAGCAATGGTTTTTCAGAAAATATGCGGCCTGCAATGCGGACTCTATATAGTCATTATTTTGCAGTAGCCGACCGGCGTTCGACATGCCGTGAATCATTAATCCGTTCCAGGCGGTCAGCACCTTGGTATCGGTGTCGGGGTGGATGCGTTTTTCACGGTGGCTGAACAGGTGCTGGCGGATGCGTTTGAATTGCTGGTGCAATTCTGCGGCATTGTTTTTGCCGGCCAGTTTTGATTCTGTGGCATAACCGTGCAGATGCCATGCGCCTTCAAAATTTTCAGCCCTGTTCAGGCCAAAGCGCTGCCGGAATAAGTCGACAGCTGTTTTGCCGATCTCCGGGTTTTCGGCGCACTGACTTAATAGTGTGTTGATCTCGTCTTTGTGCCAGATAAAAAAGCTGCCCTCGCTGCCTTCGGAGTCAGCATCCTGCGCGGAATAGTATCCACCGTCCTGTGACTGCATCTCACGCATCACCCAGTTGGCGGTTTCACTGGCAGCATCAAAAAACAGCGGCTCGTTATTGAGTTTCCATGCCTGACTATATAGAGACAATAATGGTCCATTGTCATAAAGCATCTTTTCAAAATGCGGGATCATCCATTGGTCGTCGGTGGAATAGCGGCAGAAGCCGCCACCGAGGTGATCGAAAATACCGCCGTTGGCCATTTTTTCCAGGCTGAACATGGCGCTGTGCAAAATGCGGTGATCTGGCGGTGTGTTTGTCTGGCCGGGTCGTGTTGTGTGAAGCCAGTGTTTGAGGGTGAACTCTAATATGGACGGGTGTGGAAATTTTGGTGCGCGGCTGAAACCGCCATTTTTATCGTCGAACTGCTTTTCCACCTGGCTGCGGGCGATATCGATGACCGCATGATTTAAAGTTTCTGCTTCCGGCTGGGTAGCATCGTAGATACGCTGGTAGGTTGATTGCAGGGCGTGAGACTGTTGCTGGATATCAAACTGACGTGACTGCCAGATATCATTGATCTGCTGTAGCAGATCCTTGAATGCGGGCAGGCCGTGTCTGGCCTCAGGTGGAAAATAGGTGCCAGCAAAAATTGGCATGTGTGTGTCCGGCGTTAAAAACACGGTGAGTGGCCAGCCGCCGGGACGCTCGGTCAGTAAAGAGTGTGCGTTCTGATAGATCTTGTCGAGATCCGGGCGCTCTTCTTTATCTACCTTTATATTGATATAGAGTTCATTCATGATGGCGGCTGTCTCCGGATCCTCAAATGATTCGTGTGCCATAACATGGCACCAGTGACAGGCGGAGTAGCCGATAGAAAGCAAAACAGGTTTGTTTTTTTGTTTTGCCAGTGTCAGAGATTGCTCATTCCATGCCATCCAGTGCACTGGATTGTCAGAATGTTGCAATAAATAGGGGCTGGTTTCCTGATTTAGTAAATTTTTTTGCTGTGAGCTCATAATTTTTTGACTGGTTGAAAACTGATCAATGTGATGGCGTGGAAGATATTCAGGCCTGAATATGCCCGAAATGAGGCAGAAAGGACACGTCTATAAATTATTTCACAAGTTTTTAGCATTATTTCAAATAAAGGCTGTACACCTCTAAAAGTTTTATGTAATATGCGCGCCCTGCGTTGGTGAAGGCAGGCATTTTTTAAATCTACTTCGAAAAGAATGTAGAAAATAATTTAAAAAAAGCTTGCCACGAAGTTCAAAATACTGATATACTTTCGCTTCTTTGCTGCACGGAATTATTACTTCGAATCTTTTTGAGATTCCCAGTAAAAACAAAGTGTAACAAGTGTTCTTTTACAATTTGGATTAGATAGTTTGTGTGGGTGCTTGCGTTGGCGAGGTCAAGAAACAAGCTAGGCAATTGAAAGGTCGAATTTACCATTTTGGTGAAGGGTATCTGATTTTAAACTAGCAATAGCGTTTCTTGTTTCTCAAAGAACAAGTTACCTAAAAGAAATAAAATTTGAGATATTAAACTGAAGAGTTTGATCATGGCTCAG
>WFOC01000036.1 GCA_015488295.1 Gammaproteobacteria bacterium | reverse complement strand
GTAATGGTGGTGGAGAATGCCTGCTTATTGTCAGGAAAAGAAGTTGGCAGTTTGTAGTCGGCAGTTATCAGTTAAAAACAAAAAATTTGAAAACCACGTGATTTGCCGCACAAGCAATGCTTTTGCTTTTTACTGCCAACTGATAACTGCCGACTGCAAACTTCGCCTTTGACTCATAAGCAGCCCTTATGCCATCTAGAGTGTTTTCTATAGAAAATCAGCCCAGTTCAGACAGCTCACGGGTGAGCATGGCCGGGTTATTGGTATTCAGCTCGATTAACCGGCGAAGGTGTTGCAGGCTGGCGACATCGATCTGCAGCCATTTCAGTCCCCAGTTGCCGTCGTTGACGTGAGCGATTTGCACGCGTGCATGGATGGAAATATCTTCGCCAAGAAAAAGCGCCATGCCGCAGGGGTTGTCCAGATTGATGTCGATATTATCCGGCGGCTCGACCAGCATGCCTTTGAGCGAGATGTCCAGCAGGTTGCAGCTCCACTCTTCATGCCCGCACTGCATCAGTATTTCCGCAGTAAACGGAATGCGATTGTAGGTGCGACGTTCTGATTGCTGTGATGTGTTCAATAGCTTGCCCGGGCTGTTTGTGTGCTTGAAAATCGGCTCCAGAATATGCGCATGGAGCGTGTGAATTGAGTATAGCCAAAGGATTCAACAATGCCCGCGAAATCCCCGTAAAATGCACAAATTATCGGCATAAAATTAAATGCCGGGATCGATAAATTATTTGCATTTGGCCACATAAATCATTGATAAAAAGGTGAAATATTGATTAACTGTGCGCCTTCTTTTTTCGGGGTTAATAATGAGTAAAAGCGACATGTTTCGCAGCAGCATGGTTGCACTGGTAACACCGATGCACCTTGATGGCAGCGTTGATTATCAGAGCCTGGCAAAGCTGGTGGAGTTTCACATTGAAAACAATACCGCCGCCATTGTGTCCATGGGCACTACCGGCGAGTCCGCCACGCTGGATATGGATGAACACTGTGAGGTGATGGCGCGCACGGTTGAAATGGTGAAAGGCCGTATTCCGGTTATCGCCGGCACCGGTGCCAACTCGACCTCCGAAGCACTGGAACTGACCCGTTGCGCGCAGCAGGGCGGTGCTGATGCCTGTTTGCTGGTCACACCGTATTACAACAAGCCGCCGCAGCGTGGCCTGTATGCGCATTACAAAAAAATTGCTGAAAGCGTCGATATTCCGCAGATTTTATATAACGTGCCCGGTCGCACCGCCTGTGACCTGTTGCCGGAAACGGTGAAGCAGCTTTCTGAAGTCGACAATATTATCGGCCTGAAAGATGCCACCGGTGACCTGAATCGTCTGGCGGAAACCCAGGCCTTGCTGGGTGATGCTGATTTTTCCCTGTTCAGCGGTGATGATGGAACCGGCGCAGAGTTTATGTTGCGCGGTGGCCACGGGGTGATTTCGGTGACCAACAACGTGGCACCAAAAGCCATGGCCGAGATGTGTGAAGCTGCGCTGGCGGGTGACCGCGAACTGGCTGAGTCTATTAATCAGCGTCTTACCGGTCTGCATTCGCGGCTGTTTCTTGAATCCAGCCCGATTCCGGTGAAATGGGCACTTTTTGAGATGGATATGATCGAAGCAGGTATTCGTCTGCCGCTGGCGGTTCTGGACGAGCAATATCATGAGCCGCTTCGTCATGCGATGCGTCAGGCTGGAGCCTTAAGTTAATGAATTTTACAAAACTCGCAATGCCGACAAGTGCGGTTTTAATGGCGCTGATCGTCAGTTCCTGCAGTACACAGCGCCCGGTTTACCAGGGGGCAGAATATTATAAAAACCTGGAAATACCGCCCGATCTGACCGCGCCGGATACTGGTGAAGATCTTAAGATACCCAAACCCACGGAAGAAGCGCTGCAACGTTTTCGCGATAACAACAAACTGGAAACCGTGATCACGCCGAAATTTGATGGCGTGCGCACGGTGACTTATGCCGGCAATAGCTGGATCGAAGTCGATAACGATGTTGACCACGTCTGGCCGCGGCTGATTGAGTTCTGGGAAATCGAAGGTTTACCGCTGGCGCAAATACGGCCTCTGCTTGGCTTTATGGAAACCCGCTGGGTGGAACCGTTGGGCAGCGAGGACGAAGGTTTTTTCGATGCCATTTTTCAATCGTCAAACCCCGATCAGCGTGACAAGTTTCGTGTACGTGTCGAGCGTTTTGATCACGATACAAAAACGCGTCTGTACATCGCGCATACGCGTATCGAGCGCCAGTTCAACAGCGACGATGAATATCTCTGGGTGACGCTCCCCAGTGACATAGAAGCCGAACGTGAAATCATCTCGCGCATGGCAATCTTCGCCGGCCTGCCCAGAGAAAAAACGCAGGTGCTGCTGGACAATTATCGCCCGTACAGTTCGCTGGTCGAAATCGATGACTCAAACGCCACCACGCTGACCATGAAAGGCAGCATGGATTTTGTCTGGCGACGTGCAGTGCGCGCGCTGGATCGCATGAGCATGCAGGACATAAAAGAAGAACAGAATGTCAGCACCATCAATTTTGTTGTGACAAAGCCGGAAAAGAAAAACAGACGGCTGGAAGGCGACGAGCTGGCAAGATCCAGCTGGTTAGTGCAGCTGTTCAAGGATGCCAGCCAGTCCGCTTCAAGCATGGCTTATCAGCTGGTATTCACTGAACTGGATGGTCGCCGTATACAGATCGAAGTGAAAGAAGCCGGGGACTCTCAGACCAGCAGTGATGATGGGGATGTCAGCGGCAGCGCAGTGGTCGAGCAGTTGCGCGATGCGCTGGCGAAAAATCTGGAATAAGTTTTTCGTTATTCAGTATCCGAAAGGGGCGTGCATTTTGTACGCCCCTTTTTGTTTAATAAAGCATCGGAAATTCACGCCGGATTTTGTCGATTCCCTGGTACACCTCGGCGGGCAATTTGAGCGAGATGGAATCGATATTACTTTTCAGCTGCTGCATGTTTGTCGCGCCGATCAGTGTGGAGGTGACGAAGGGGCGTTCATTCACAAACGCCAGCGCCATCTGGCAGACATCAAGGTCAAACTCTCTGGCCAGTGCGATATATTTTTTAATGGCAGCATCGCTCTGTGGCAGTACCCGGTGTTCCGGGCGGGTTTCGATGGTGATGCGTGCGCCTGGCGGACGCGCACCATTGAGATATTTTCCACTTAACATGCCACGGCACAAAGGTGACCAGGCCAGCAGACCACAGTCTTCATGAATGGCGATTTCTGCCAGGTCGGGTTCAAAATGACGGCATAGCAAAGAATATTCATTTTGAATAGATGCCATGCGTGGCAGGCTGTTCTTATCGGCCAGTTGCAACCACTTCATCATGCCCCAGGCGGTTTCATTGGATAAACCAATGTGCCGTATTTTTCCGGCGTTGATCAGTTCCTGCATGGTATGCAGCACTTCAAGAAAATTTTCTTCTTCGGCCTGTGCATCAAACTTTGGCGCGTAATCCCAGATTTGCCCGAAGTGGTAGGAACCCCGGTTGGGCCAGTGCAACTGGTAGAGATCGATGTAATCGGTCTGCAATCGTTTCAGACTGCCTTCGACCGCCTGCAGAATGTTTTTTCTGTCGATGGTGTTTTTGCCATCGCGCACCCAGGATAATCCGGGGCCGGTGATCTTGGATGCAAGAATCACCTGGTCACGATTTTTTCGTGAGGCAAACCAGTTACCGATGATGGTTTCGGTGGTGCCGAAAGTTTCAGCACTGGGTGGAATGGCGTACATCTCGGCAGTGTCAAAAAAATTGATGCCGTGTTCCAGCGCATAATCCATTTGCTCAAAGCCCTGTGCCTGGGTGTTCTGCAATCCCCAGGTCATGGTGCCAAGACCGATGACGCTGAGTTTAAGATTTGTTCGGCCCAGTTTTCTGTAACGCATGAACTTTCCACGGATAAAAAAGAATTATTTATACACTGTTATCACACATAAAAAAAGCATGGAAAGCCGTGTTGTTTAATGAAAAAGAAAAACCTGCGTGAACTTATTTTGTGTGAACAAAGATTATCTGCACATTACTTAGTGCTTTAAATTTTATCGCCTTGCCGCGAATCAGATCGCCTTCTTTTACCGGCTGACTATTTGCCAGACCTTTTCCGCGTGTGATGTAGGCCAGAAAGGGCTCGTTGATGTTTATCTGTTGCCCGGTGTTTAATAAAGCAACATCCATTTTTGTTTTTGCCGGAAAGTCATGGTCATTATTCTCACCACCATAAATACGTGTGAGTTTGCCGGTGGCCGGTTTATATACTTTATAGTCTGCGGCCTGGCCGGCTGTTTCGGGCAATACCCACAGTTGCAGCATACGGTTCCAGTCATCATCGGGATTGATTTCATTGTGCGAGAAACCTTCACCGCCAGCGCGTTGTATCTGCACATCGTTTTTTATCAGGCTTTGGCCATGTTGCAATGAACCTTCATGGCTGATTCGGCCTTTGACCATGACAGAGATAACGTCGATCTCGTGATGACCGTGCATGCGGGTTTCACCGTGCGGCATAAAGCGTGCGTCGGCGAGGTAGACGAAGTTGCCCAGCCCCGGCTAGCTGCCGTCATCATTTTCATGCGGGCCGAACAGCCTGGGTGATTTCACCAGACGGTATTCTTTCAGGCCGGCAAAACCGCCTTCGACGAGACTGTCACGTTTTAAAATTTCTATCGAATGTTGCATGAGTCTTCTCCATGATTCTTGCAGCTTAGATGATCAGGCTATTAATAGCGGTTTGCAGCTGCGCCTGGATTTTATCGTTGATGATGGCACCCTGTTTGCTGTCAAAGTTTTCATAAAAGTCAGGAATCGAGAGACTGGCTTTAACCTTGCCATCAAAAAACGGCGCGGATGATGTGGCTGTTGCCAGTACGCTTGACGCACCGCCGGGGCCGGGTGAGGTCGCCAGCATGACCATGGGTTTATTCTGAAAGACTTTTGGCTTGATGCGTGATGCCCAGTCGAACAGGTTTTTATAGGCGGCGGTGTAGGAGCCGTTGTGTTCAGCAAAGGCGATGATGATGGCATCGCTCCGGCCAATTTTATCGAGAAAGGCTTTTGCCTGTTCAGGCTGGCCGAGTTCAGCTTCTTTGTCTTCGCTGAACAGTGGCAGTTCATAGTCATTGATGTCGAGCAGTTCTGTTTCAGTATTGGCAAGCAGGCGACTGGCGTAGCTAACCAGCTGTTTGTTGATGGATTTTGAGCTGCTGCTGGCGGCGAATGCGAGTATTTTCATGGCGTGTCTCCGAATGATGGTTTGTGTGTGCAAGGTGTCTGGTGACTCATTGCTGGCATGAGTGTAGATTGTTAATATATAGTTATAAATAGTGTGTTTAGAAAAACATTGTTTCCATATAGTGTACAAAAGGCCGGAAATGACTAAAAAGATTGCGAGTATAGATTTGCTGGATGGCATGGCGGTTTTTGTCGGGGTGGTTGATGCCGGTTCATTTACTGCAGCGGCGCGTTTGCTGGGCCATTCCACGTCTTATGTCAGCAAACAGATTACGCGCCTGGAAAAACGCCTGGGCAGTCGCCTGTTGAACCGCACCACGCGCACCATCAGTCTGACTGATGCCGGCCGGGCTTATTACGAGCGTTGCAGCCAGATCGTGATCGATGCCGAAAATGCTGAACGTTCGATCAACCGTCTGCAGGAAACCCCCAGTGGTCTGCTGCGTATCAATGCGCCGGTCAGTTTTGGTAGCAGTCATCTGCTTGATGTGTTTTCACGGTTTATGCAGTCTTACCCGGAAATAAAACTGGAAGTGGAATTCAATGACCGGCTCATCGATGTGGTGGCCGAAGGTTACGATGTGGTGATCCGGGTCGGTGCCATCAGGGACTCGAACCTGGTGGCAAGAAAAATCACCTCTTCCAGAAGTGTGATGCTGGCATCGCCGGATTATATAAAACGTAAAGGTTGCCCGCAGCGTGTTGAAGACTTAACGCAGCATGATTGCATCGCCTATTCGTTATTGCCGACACCAGCGCAATGGACGTTTTATAAAGACGGCGTGCGTTCCAGTGTTACGGTTGAGCCACGAGCCATGTGCAACAATGCAGCGCTGGAAGTTGCCATGCTGGTGCAGGGCATTGGCATTGCCCGCTTGCCGCTGTTCACCTGTGAACAGGAAGTGGCGAGTGGTGCCCTGCAGGTTATACTGGAAGACTACGAGCAGCCGCAGCTGGATGTGTACGCGGTGTATCCGCATCGGCAATACCTGACGGCAAAGGTGCGTGCGTTTGTTGATTTTGTGGCGGAGGCTTTTGCCTGATTTTATTTTGTGTGGTGCAATAAAAAAGCACCGGAAGCCGGTGCTTTTTTGTGAAACAGGTTTAAGTGTTTCTACGCTTTCTTTTCGATCAGGGCATAAGCCGAGTGATTGTGAATTGACTCGAAATTTTCTGATTCGACGGTGTAGGCAAGAATGCGTTCATCGATGTTCAGTTGATGTGCGATGTCGCGCACCATGTCTTCGACAAATTTCGGGTTGTCGTAAGCGCGTTCGGTGACGATTTTTTCGTCCGGGCGTTTCAGCAAACCGTACAGTTCGCAGGAAGCCTGTTCTTCAACCAGGTCGATAACTTCTTCGACCCAGATAAAGTCTTCGGTCTGCACATTAACGGTAACATGTGAGCGCTGGTTGTGTGCGCCGCGCTCGGAAATTTTCTTCGAGCAGGGACACAGGCTGGTGACCGGCACGACCACTTTGATATTGATGATGTTTCTGTTGTCTCTGCGCTCGCCGATGAAGCTGACTTCGTAATCCAGCAGACTTTGCACGCCAGAAGCCGGCGCAGTCTTGTTGATGAAGAAGTGAAAGGTCATTTCAATGTGACCGACTTCGGCATCGAGCAGGCTGGTCATCTCGGTCAGCATAATCTTGAATGAATCGACGGTGATTTCCCATTCGTGGCTGTTGAGAATTTCCACAAACCGTGACATGTGTGTGCCTTTGAAATTATGCGGCAGGTCGACATACATGTTGAAGTTGGCGATGGTGTGCTGCACCTTGCCGGTGCGGTCCTTGACCTGTACCGGGTGGCGGATATCCTTGATGCCTACTTTGTTAATGGCGATGGCGCGGGTGTCTGCAGTGTTTTGAACATCAGGCAGGGCGCTGGTTTTCTTTGCTTCTTTTGCAACGACGTCAGTCATTATTTACTCTCTTCACTATAGCGCACACAGGCGCGTTCGGTTTCCCATAAGGTAAGGGCTGTTACCTTAATCGTGTCGCTATTTATGCGGGCGGAAATTTCTTTGTACATATAAGCCGCGATGTTTTCTGCCGTCGGATTAACTGTTTTAAAAGGTTCCAGTTCATTCAGGTACTGGTGGTCAAGACGGCCGCCGACTTCTCTGGCAGCCTCTTTCATCACTTTAAAATCAACGCCCATGCCGACATCATCGAGCTGGGTTGCCACGGCTTCCAGTTCGACTTTCCAGTTGTGACCGTGCATACGGCTGCATGCACCGGGATAATCCCGTAGTGTATGCGCTGAAGCAAAGTCAGTGATGACCTTCAGCTGGTAACGAGCTGTCATTGTTGCATGTCTCGAATCGTCTATCTTGAAGCGGTTGAAATAATACCTGAGTAAAACAGTAGGGATTTTATCCTGTTTTGCTTATATAAGCAATTCCTTAACTCAGCTGTCTTTTAGATGAAGTTCTGTTGGTGAGTCAAAGGCGAAGTTGGCAGTTATCAGTTTGCAGTTGGCAGTAAAAGCAAAATCTATGCTTATGCTGTAATTACGGGGCTTTCAGGTTCTTTAGTTTTTAACTGATAACTGCCGACTGCAAACTTCTCCTCCCGGCCGTAAGCAAACAAATATTACTACACCACATCGGCATTTAGTCTGTCCTGAATCGCTTTTAGCATACCGGCTTTGTCCAGCTGCCAGTCAGCCAGCAATTCTTCGGGCTGACCGTGATTGATCCATTCATCGGGAAAGCCGATCTGTAGCAGGTTGACGGTCCGGTGTTGCTGGTTGAGGTATTCTGCAACTGCGCTGCCTGCGCCGCCTGCGATGGCATTGTCTTCGATGGTTACAATCAGCTCGTATTGTTCGGCAGCTTTGTCGATGGTGTTTGTGTCCAGCGGTTTAACGAAGCGCATGTTGAACACGCTGGCATTGATTTCGTTGCTGATTTCTACTGCGGTGTCGAGCAGGGTGCCGAATACCAGCAGGGCAACTTTTGTGCCTTTGCGCACCTGCTCGGCCTGGGCGAAGGGCAGGGCCTTGAGCTCATCGCTCATTGCCAAACCGGTGGCGCAGCCGCGTGGGTAGCGTACTGCGCTGGGACCATCGTGCAGAAAAGCGGTGGTTAATAAACCACGGCAGTCGATTTCGTTTGCCGGTGTCATGATGACCATGTTGGGGATGCAGCGCAAAAAGCTGATGTCGTAGGCACCGGTGTGTGTGGGGCCATCGGCACCAACAATGCCGGCGCGGTCGATAGCAAACATTACCGGCAGGTTCTGGATGGCGACATCGTGAATCAGCTGGTCATAACCGCGTTGTAAAAAAGTGGAATAGATGGCGACCACGGGTTTGATGCCATCGCAGGCCATGCCGGCAGCGAGTGTCACCGCGTGCTGTTCGGCGATGCCGACATCGAAATAACGATCAGCAAAGCGTTGCGAGAACTCGATCATGCCCGAGCCTTCGCTCATTGCTGGAGTGATGCCGACCAGGCGTTTGTCTTTTTCTGCCATGTCGCACAGCCACTGGCCGAAAATTTCGGTGTATGTTGGTGGTTTGCTGTCGCTGTCAGTTTTATGTGTTTTGCCGGTGCTTAGATCAAATGCGCTAACGCCGTGGAATTTGACCGGTGCATCTTCGGCCGGGAAATAACCTTTGCCTTTCTGGGTGCGGATGTGCAGTAATCGCGGGCCGTTGTGCTGGTTGATGTTTTTCAGCACGGGGATCAGTGTGTCCAGATCGTGACCGTCGACCGGGCCGAAATAGTTGAAACCCAGCTCTTCGAACAGGGTTCCCGGTGCCACCATGCCTTTGACGTGTTCTTCAGTGCGTCGTGCCAGTTCCAGCGCGGGCGGGATATTTTCCAGCACGCGCTTGCTGCCTTCACGCAGGGTGGAGAACAGGTCGCCCGATAACAGCCGGGTGAGGTGGTTGGACAGCGCGCCAACATTGGCCGAAATCGACATGTCGTTGTCGTTCAAAATGACCAGCAGATTGGCATCGCTGTCACCAGCGTGGTTTAGTGCTTCAAAGGCCATGCCGGCGGTCATTGCGCCGTCACCGATGACGGCCACACAGTGGCGGTTTTCTTTGTTCTGCCGGGCGGCGATGCTCATGCCCAGTGCGGCACCGATGGAGGTGCTGGAATGCCCGGTGCCAAAACAGTCGTATTCGCTTTCTTCGCGTTTGGGAAAACCGGCGATGCCGCCTTTCTGGCGCAGGCCGCGCATTTGCTCACGGCGGCCAGTGAGAATTTTGTGTGGGTAGGTCTGGTGGCCGACATCCCAGACGATACGATCATAAGGCGTGTTGAACACGTAATGCAGCGCCACGGTAAGCTCGACCGTGCCCAGCCCGGCCGACAGGTGGCCGCCGGTGGATGACACGCTGGCCAGCAGAAACTCGCGCAGCTGGCGCGAGAGTTCTTTTAGCTGCAGGTTGTTGAGTTTGCGCAGATCAGCGGGGGAATCGATGGATTCCAGCAGTGACCAGTTGGCGTTTGAGAAAGGCATGTTTAGTAATATAGCCTGTTAAAAGTGACGTTTAACAATGTAGGCAGATAACTCACGTAAACTATCGGCTTTTTCGTCCAGCGGTTCAAGTATTTTTAATGCCTGCTCGTGTTGCTGCATGGCACGCTGGCGTGATTCTTCCAGACCGATGATGGCGGGAAAGGTGGGTTTTTCCTGTTTCTCATCCGAGCCCTGTGGCTTGCCCAGGGTTTCGGTGTCGCTGACCACGTCCAGAATGTCGTCCTGAATCTGGAATGACAGGCCGATGCATAAGGCGTAATCGCTGAGTAACTGAAGTTCTTCCTGGCTGACATCCTGCTTGCACATGCCGCCGAGTAAAACGCTGGCGCGAATCAGTGCGCCGGTTTTCAGACGGTGCATATGTTCTAGCTGATCCAGCGTCAACTGCTTGCCGACCGAAGCAAGATCGACTGCCTGGCCGCCGGCCATGCCGTGCGCGCCACTGGCTTCGGTGAGCAGGCTCAACATTTCGATGCGGTGCTCAGGGGTCAGTTCCTTGTGGTCATCCTTGGCCAGAATTTCGTAGGCCAGAGCCTGTAGCGCATCACCGGCCAGCATTGCGGTGGCCTCGTCAAATGCCTTGTGGCAGGTGGGGCGGCCACGGCGCAGATCGTCGTTATCCATGGCGGGCAGGTCATCGTGTACCAGTGAGTAGGCGTGGATCATTTCCACGGCGCAGGCGGGAATGTCCAGCAGGTTGGTTTCCACGCCCATGGCTTCACCGGCGGCATAAACCATCGCCGGGCGAATGCGCTTGCCGCCGCCGACAACCGAGTAGCGAATCGCTTTAGCAAGGTTGTGTTCCGGGGGGTCTTCTTTGGGCAGGTATTTATCTAAAGCGGCGTTGACACGTTTCTGGTAAACACCCAGACGGGATTGAAATGCTATATGTGGCATGTGTGCTAGTCATCCAGCTCGATATCTTGTTCGAGTAATTTGCCGTTTTTCTCGACCAGTTGTTTGATTTTTAATTCGGCATTTTGCAGCGCCTGCTGGCACTCGGTGCTGAGTGCGATGCCTTTTTCGAAGCGTTTCAGCGAGTCTTCCAGACTGAGGTTACCCTGTTCCATGTCTTCGACCAGCGATTCAAGCTCGCTTAATGCTTTTTCAAAATTCGGTGTCTTTTTAGCCATGACGCATTTTAGCAAACAATGGGGGGCTTGATGTAGCTCTGTTGCTATGAATTTAAAAACACTTTTATCCACAGATGAATGCAGATGAACACAGATCTTTTAAAACTAAAAAAAGATTTTATCTGTGTTTATCTGCGTTCATCTGTGGACAGTATTCTTTAATGTTCTTTATGCGTTATTCGCGGACTAAATTGTTTACAGTGTAATCGCGGTATCAACCAGTTCACTTACCCGTTGTACCGCGATGATATTGAGGCCGTCGATGGCTTCGCCCTTTCTCGGCAGGTTGGCTTTGGGAATGATGGCGGTTTTGAAGCCGTGTTTGGCGGCCTCTCTCAAGCGTTCCTGGCCGTTGGGTACCGGGCGGATTTCACCGGCCAGGCCGACTTCGCCAAAAGTGAATACATCGTTGGGCAGTGGTTTGTCGCGAAAGCTGGAAAGTGCGGCGAGGATGATGGCGGAGTCGGCCGAGGTTTCTGTCAGGCGCACGCCGCCGACGATGTTGATGAACACGTCCTGATCAAACATGGCGATGCCGGCGTGGCGATGCATGACGGCGAGCAACATGTTGAGTCGGTTCGGGTCGAGGCCGAGACAGACGCGGCGCGGATTGTGGCTGTGGCTTTCATCGACCAATGCCTGCAGTTCGATCAAAAGCGGGCGGCTGCCTTCACGGGTGACGGTGATGATGCTGCCGGGCACAGGGGTTTCGTGACGTGAAAGAAAAATCGCCGAGGGGTTGCTCACGGTTTTCAGGCCTTCTTCGGTCATGGCGAAGATGCCCAGCTCGTTGACCGCACCGAAGCGGTTTTTGATGGCACGGATCATGCGGTAGCGCTCGCCCGGATCGCCTTCGAAATAAAGCACGGTGTCGACCATGTGCTCCAGTACGCGCGGCCCGGCCAGGGTGCCTTCCTTGGTGACATGGCCGACCAGAAACAATGCGGTGCCGGTCTGTTTGGCAAAACGTACCAGCTGGGCGGCACTCTCGCGTACCTGCGCTACTGCGCCGGGTGCGGATTGCAGCGCCTCGGTGTAGATGGTCTGGATGGAGTCGATAACGATGACTTTGGGGTTCTGTTCGCCAGCCAGAGTGATGATGTTTTCCACGCAGGTTTCTGACAGCAGTTGCAGGCCGCGATCTTCCAGCCCGAGACGATGCGCGCGCATGCTGATCTGCTGCAGGGATTCTTCGCCGGTGACATAGAGGCAGGGCAGCGAGCGGCTGAGGCTGGCCAGGGTCTGGGTTAACAGGGTGGATTTGCCGATGCCGGGATCGCCGCCGATCAGGGTGACTGAGCCGTGTACCAGGCCGCCGCCGAGTACGCGGTCGAGTTCGCTGATTTGCGTTGGTGTGCGCATTTCAGCCTGCATCTGGATGTCTTTCAGCGCCTGAATCTGTGCGTTGCCTTTTTTGCCGGCAAAGCCCTGGCGGTTGTTGGTGGTGATGGCGGTGATGGTTTCACTCATGGTGTTCCATTCGCCGCAGTCACCGCATTGCCCGGCCCATTTTGCGTGGCTGGCACCGCAGGCGGTGCAGGCGTATTGCAGTTTGGTTTTTGCCATGATTATGCTTCCTGTGCCTCGTCAGGCTGTCCGTCGTTTTCTATGGTTTCGCGGCTGTCCTGTACCCGGGCGGTTTGTACCGCGTTGTTGCTGACGCGCAGAATCTCGATGGTATAGCCGTCGATCATCAGGCTGGTGCCGGTTTGCGGGATGATTTCCATGTGCTCCAGAATCAGGCCGTTCAGGGTTTTCGGGCCGTCCGCCGGCAGTGTCCAGCCTAATGCGCGGTTGATGTCGCGGATGTGGGTGTTGCCGTCGACCAGGTAAGTGCCGTCTTCCTGCTGGTGGATGCCGAGGTTGCGCGTGGGTGAATCGGTGGTGAACTGGCCGACGATTTCTTCCAGGATGTCTTCCAGTGTGACCAGCCCCTGAATGCTGCCGTATTCATCGACCACCAGCCCGGAGCGGCGACGGTTGTCCTGAAAGTTTAATAACTGGCGCGTCAGTGAGGTGCCGGCAGGAATAAAATAGGCGGGTGCGATCAGGCTTTTCAGGGTTTTCATGTTGAGCTCGTCACGCGAGAACAGGTTGAGTACCTTGCGCAAATGCAGCACGCCGACGGTGTTGTCGATGCTGTCGTGAAACACCGGTACTCGGGTGCGCTGGCTGTGGGTGATCTGGTGCACGATGTCGTTCCAGTCGTCGTTAAGATCGATGCCGGTGATTTCGTTGCGTGGAATCATGATGTCTTCCACGCTGACCTGTTCCAGATCGAGAATGCCCAGCAGCATGTCCGAGTGCGCCTGCGGCATGAAGTGTTCGGCCTCGATGACCACTGCACGCAGTTCATCAGCGCTGAGTTCGTGTTTGGTTTCCTTGTCCGGGTGTACCCCGATCAGGCGTAGCAGGGTGTTGGAAAAAATATTTACCAGCCAGACAAAGGGGTACAGCGGTGTGGCGATGAGGGTGTACACGAAGGCCGCCGGGAAGGCGAGTTTTTCCGGTTTTAAAGCTGCCAGCGTTTTTGGTGTGACCTCGGCAAAAATCAGAATGATGAAGGTCAGCGCGATGGGCGCGACGGCGAGACCGATTTCACCATAAAGCCGCAGTGCGATAATCGTTGCCAGAGTGGCGGCAAAAATATTGACGATGTTGTTGCCGAGCAGAATCAGGCCGAGCAGGCGGTCGGGCCGGTTGAGCAGTTTGATGGCAAGTTTTGCGCCTTTATGCCCCTGGTCGGCGAGACTTTTCAGGCGGTAGCGGTTGAGTGTCATCAGCGCTGTTTCTGAACCTGAAAAAAATCCGGATAGCAGGATCAGGAAGAAAAGCATGGCGAACAGCGAGGCTGTTGATAGTTCGTTCAAGAAGAGTTGTCTCTTATGACTGGGAGGCGTTAATTATGTGTTAACCGTTTGAGGTGTCAAGTTGTATTTCATTGCGCGCAACTAATGACAGCGACCAGTGTTTTACTGGCCTAAAACAATTTCCAGCACAAACTTGCTGCCGAAATAAGCCAGCATCAGGCTGACAAAGCCGGTGAGTGTCCAGCGAATGGCTGTGCGTCCGCGCCAGCCCAGTTTCCAGCGGCCAACCAGCAGAACAAGAAAAACAAACCAGGCGATCATGGACAGGATGGTTTTATGCACCAGTTGCTGAGCGAACATATTGTCTAAAAAGATTATTCCGCTGCCAAGGGAGATAGTCAGTGCAATAAAACCGATCACGATGAATTCGAACAGAAGAATTTCCATGGTGCTCAACGGCGGCATCAGCCGGATGATGCCGCCAGGGTGGTGCGCGTGCAGAAATTTATTCTGAATGGAAAGCAGGATGGCCTGCAACGCTGCCAGCGCAAGAATACTGTATGCGATGATCGAGGTTAATATGTGAAAAATCAGTTCATTGGAACTGCCGGGCGGTAGTATATGGTGGGTGGTGTTGAAGCTGTCGATCAACATTGAGATGGCGGCCACCGGCAACAGAACCACTGCCAGAATATCGACCGGGTAGCGCCATTCCGCAATCAATATGAGTAATACGATAACGGCACTGACCAGTGACATGGCATTGTAAAAACCCAGATCGATGCCCATCGGGTTGATCATGCTGCTGGACAGCGCCAGTGTGTGCAGGCATAAAGCGGCTATTCCCATGGCGATGATCTGTTTTCTTGATAACCGGCCGGGCACCGTGGCGCTTCCGGTTGATGCGTGTTTCAGATTAAAAAACAGCAGTGCAGAGCAGGCCAGGTAAAGAAGAATAGCGCTGAAAGTCAAGATTAAATTATCCATGCTGATAAGGTTTGCTGGTCTATACTTGCTTATTAATTTTTATGGATGGTCACTAAGAAATAAATCATCAGGCAGTGAAAATGTGAGCTTGCTCGCATTCTGGCCTGCCTGTTGATGGATATCTTTTTTATTACGTGGCATGTTATCACTAGAATGGGTCATAATAAAATTTATAACGTAAGGAAGCGCTGAATAATTTAGTTGATGATCTGTTTTATGCAAGATTAGTCAGCGTCTCCATAAAATTTCATAGCGAAAACGACAGGTTCAATTGAATGAAAGTGCGAGTTTTAGGTTGCAGCGGTGGCATAAACCAGAATGCGGCAACAACCTCTTTTTTGGTGGATGATGACATTCTCATTGATGCCGGCACTGGTGTATGCAATCTTTCGCTTGAAGAAATGCGCGGCATAAAACATATCTTTGTCACGCATTCGCACCTCGATCATATTGCTTCTATTCCACTACTGGCCGATACCCTGTTTGATGACCTGACGGGTCAGCCGCTGATCGTGCACGCGCTGCCGGAAACGATTGAAGCTTTGCAGGCACATATTTTTAACTGGGTCATCTGGCCGGATTTTACAGCGCTGCCGGACAGGGATGCCGGGGTATTAAAACTTGAAGCCATGGAAGCGGGGGCTGTTGTTGAGCTTTCCGGGCGGCAGATAGAAATGATCCGTGTTAATCATGCTGTTCTTGGCGTGGGTTATTGCATCAGGGCGAATGGTAAGGCGTTTGCTTTTAGTGGGGACACCACCAGTAACGATAATTTCTGGGACAGGCTTAACAAACTTGATTCGCTGGATCTGCTGTTTGTCGAATCGGCTTTTGCCGACAGGGACCTGGCGCTGGCAAAGCTGGCTTTTCATTATTGCCCGGCGTTGCTGGCGCAAGACCTGCCTAAACTGAAACACAAAACAAAAGTGTGCATCTCGCATTTAAAGCCGGGTTGTGAGCAGGAAATTATGGCGCAATGCAAAGCGGCTTTGCCGGACTGGGATATCCAGCAGCTAAAAAACGGTGATGTTTTCCAGCTTTAAAATATTTGTCTGGCCCGGCAGTAAATATCTGAAGAAGTCGATTCATGAATTCGTTATAATTCGTTCATCATAAATTAATACTCTATATAACAGGTAAACCATGTTCGATGGATTAAGTGACCGCCTTGCCAGCACCGCGCAGAAACTGCGTGGTGAAGGCCGATTAACTGAAGACAATATTCAGGACGCGTTGCGCGATGTGCGCATGGCACTGCTGGAAGCGGACGTTGCATTGTCCGTGGTGCGCAGTTTCATTGATGATGTGAAACAGCGTGCGCTGGGCGAAGAAGTGCTGACCAGCCTGAAGCCGGGTCATGTATTCGTCAATATCGTTCAGGAAGAGCTGATCAAGGTGATGGGCGCGCAGAACGAGTCACTCGATCTGAGCACGCAGCCACCGGCTGTGGTGTTGATGGCAGGCCTTCAGGGAGCGGGTAAAACCACCACCGTTGCCAAGCTGGCGAAGATGCTGGCCGAGCGTGAGAAGAAAAAATCCCTGCTGGTGAGTTGCGACATCTATCGCCCTGCTGCGATTGAACAGCTGAAGACTTTGGCAGCACAGGTCGGCGCAGAATTTTTCCCCAGCAGTGTCGATCAGAAGCCCACCGACATCGCCAAAGCCGCACTGGACTACGCGCGCAAGCATTTCATTGATGTGGTGTTAGTCGATACTGCCGGTCGTTTGCATATTGACGAGCAGATGATGGACGAGATCAAGGCCATTCACGCGGCGGTCAATCCGGTTGAAACCCTGTTCGTGGTCGACAGCATGACCGGTCAGGATGCGGCCAACACCGCGCAGGCGTTCAACGAAGCACTGCCGCTGACCGGTGTGGTGCTGACCAAAACCGATGGTGATGCCCGTGGCGGTGCTGCGCTGTCGATTCGCCAGATCACCGGCAAACCGATCAAGTTCATGGGCTCGGGTGAGAAGGTCGAGGCGCTGGAGCCGTTTCATCCGGATCGCGTGGCCTCGCGTATTCTGGGCATGGGCGATGTGCTCTCCCTGGTGGAAGAAGTTCAGCAGAAAGTCGACCACAAAAAAGCCGCACGGCTGGCGAAAAAAGTCCAGAAAGGCAAGAGTTTCAACTTCAACGACCTGAAAGAACAGTTCGAGCAGATGCAAAACATGGGTGGCATGGCTGGCCTGATGGACAAGCTGCCCGGTATGCCGGGTATGGCCGACAAGATCAAGGACAAGGTCAATGATAAAGAGATGAGCCGCATGGTCGGCATCATCAACTCCATGACCCCCAAAGAACGCGCCTTCCCGGATATTATTAAAGGCTCGCGCAAACGTCGCATCGCTGCCGGTTGCGGGCTGCAGGTGCAGGATGTGAATCGCCTGATCAAGCAGCAGATGCAGATGAAGAAAATGATGAAAAAGATGTCCAAAGGCGGCATGGCGAAGATGATGCGCGCCATGAAAGGCGGCGGTGGTGGCATGCCACCGGGCATGGGTGGCCCGGGTGGTATGGGGTTTTAAATAGTAATTCAGTCCGCGAATCACGCAAAAAACGCGAAGAAAACACAAAACATATTGTCCACAGATGAACGCAGATGGACACAGATTTTTAAAAACCAATAAAAGCTTTTATCTGTGTTTATCTGCGTTCATCTGTGGAGAAAAAAGTTTTTATTTGCGTTTTTTGCGTGATTCGCGGACTGTTTTAAGGCTTTTTTTACGACATAGCGTCTCAGCGACAACTCAATCTTGTTTTTATCAGTAAAACAGGCTTCCATCTAGCGAAATTATCACGTAAAATGCGCGGTTTCCTGTGGCCGGATCATAATTTATGGTCACTTTAGGTCATTTTTCAGTTTTAAGAATTTGTTGAGAGTAAACAATGGTAACAATACGTTTATCTAGAGGCGGCGCGAAGAAGAAGCCTTTTTATCATATTGATGTTAAAGATTCACGCAGATCTCGTGATGGTCGTTACATCGAGCGTCTGGGCTTTTTTAATCCTGGTGCAACCGGTGGCGAACAGCGTCTGGTACTGGATCTGGATCGTGTAACACACTGGAAATCTGTCGGTGCGCAAACATCTGATCGCGTGTCTACATTGATTAAGCAGGCCGCTAAAGCCGACGCTTAATAACTATCTTGTTGAATGAGCCTTAACGATAAGGCGCAAGATGGAACGCCGGAAAAAGTCATATTAGGGCGAATCTCCGGGGTTTACGGTGTGAAAGGCTGGGTCAAGGTTTTTTCATACACCGATCCAATGGAAGCGATAGTTGATTACAGTCCGTGGTTTATTCGTGCTGAAAACCGAAGGAACGCTGCCTGGACTAAAGTGAAACTGAAGTCCGGCAAACGCCACGCAAAAACCGTGGTCGCAAAACTGGAAAACTGCAATGATCGTGATCAGGCCATGGCTTATGTCGGCACCGAGATCGCGATTGATCTGCACCAGCTGGAACAGCTGAAAGAAAAAGATGAATATTACTGGCGTGACCTGATCGGCCTGCGAGTAATCAACCAGCAGGATATCGAGCTGGGCACAGTAAAAAGCCTGCTTGAAACCGGCGCTAACGATGTACTGGTGGTGATTTCCGAAATAAACGGAAAAAAGATAGAACGCCTTATTCCATGGACCATGGATATCGCCATCATCAAGGTTGATATGGCACAGGGCGTGATAAGCGTCGACTGGGATGCAGACTTTTGATGGTCGTGATGTGAATATTACTCTCATCACACTGTTCCCGGAATTGATACAGCAGGCCACTGCATTCGGTGTGCTGGGCAGAGCGATAAAACAGCAGCAGTTAAATCTGCAATGCTTTAATCCGAGAGATTACACGGAAGATAAACATCGCACGGTGGATGACCGGCCTTACGGTGGCGGCCCCGGCATGTTGATGAAAGTTCAGCCATTGGCGAAAGCGATAATGGCGGCAAAGGAAAAAGCAGCAGCGGAAAACAGAGCTGCCAAAGTGGTTTACCTGAGTCCGCAGGGGCGGCAGCTGAACCAGCAGCTGGTGGTAGAAAGCGCCGCGTTGGCCAAGACGCAGGCCACAGATTTAATTTTAATCGCCGGTCGTTATGAAGGTATCGACGAGCGATTGATCGAATCACTGATCGATGAAGAATGGTCAGTCGGTGATTATGTACTGAGCGGCGGTGAGTTTGCCGCACTGGTAGTGATAGATGCCATAACCCGTTTGTTACCCGGCGTGTTAGGTGATGATGAATCAGCGATACAGGATTCATTCATGCAGGGCCTGCTGGACTGCCCGCACTACACCCGACCAGAGATGGTCGACGGTCAGCCGGTACCGGACGTTTTATTGAGCGGCGACCACAAGGCAATACGGCGCTGGCGATTGAAACAGTCACTGGGGAGAACCTGGTTACGCCGCCCCGATCTGCTGGCAGTAGCAGAGCAGGATGCGACGAACTGGACTGCAGAAAAAACGCAGCTGCTGGCTGAGTTCAGGGCTGAACATAAGCAGAAAGAATAAGCGGGGTTGGAGTCAGTTTGATTGCGCTTCGCTTACGAATATATGGGTGTGTTGTCAAATTGACTCCGATCCCTGAGTAAGAAATAACAGTTTAACGAAGATAATAGATTAAGGCGCGAAAGCGGAGTAATAATATGAGCAACATAATTCAACAGCTTGAAGCTGAACAAATGACACGTGAAGTACCAGCGTTTTACCCTGGTGATACAGTGGTCGTTCAAGTGCGTGTAAAGGAAGGCGAGCGTGAGCGTTTACAGGCTTTCGAAGGTGTCGTTATCGCGAAACGCAATCGCGGTTTACACTCTGCGTTTACCGTACGTAAAATGTCACACGGTGAAGGTGTCGAACGTGTATTCCAGACTTACAGTAATGCGATTGCCGAGATCGAAGTGAAACGCAGCGGTAAAGTTCGTCGCGCCAAACTTTACTACCTGCGTGGTAGAACCGGTAAAGCGGCACGTATTACCGAAAAGCTTAAACTGTCTGATAAAAAATAATCAGCCAGCTTTAAAAGCTTTATCAAAAAAAGAGTGGTCCTGTACCGCTCTTTTTTTTGCCTGCAGAAAAGCAGGTAGTGTATGCGCCAGCGTGTGCTGATACAATCAGCGTAAAGAAAATCACGGGTTCTGTTCATGAAAATACTGTTTTCCGCTCTTCTGATGACAGCCTTGACGCTGGGCGTTTCTGTTCATGGCCGTGCAGAACAGGGCGAGCCGTCAAGCGGAAAAAAAGTTTCAGTGCCGGCCGTCAGTGCTGAAAAAAAACAGGTAAAAAAAGAACAGTCGGTCACGTTTAAATCATTGGCGCAGATGAATGAACTCATCGAGCTTGGTGTGCCGGCACTGGCATTAAGCCTGCTGGAAGATGAGCAGAAAAAACGTCCGGCATTTTCTGCCGACTGGTACAGTTTCGAATACAAGCGTATCCTTTTGCTGGCTGCACTTGAGCGCTGGCAAACTGTGATTAATCGTACGCAGTGGCTGTTTGATACCGCCAGAAAAAGTCATCACATTACAAAAAAAATTCGCCTCTGGTTTGAAACGCAGCAGGTGATTGCCCGCTTGCAGCTAAAGCAAAGTGCGCAGGCGCTGAACCAGTTACAGCATCTGCTGTGGGATAGCGAAGCAGAGTATCGTGATGCCTCGTTGCCAATCATCTGGCGGCGGCTGGTGATTCGTGCCTATTTGCAGTTACAGGCGGATGATGACGCACGTCGCGCACTAGTGAAATATGCGCGTGATTATAAAACCGATGAAACCAACATCGACTGGATGCTGTTACAGGCGCAGGTGCAACTAAGGACGCATCGGCCGCAGCAGGCGATTCAGCTACTGGAAAAAATTCCCCTGGAAAATGCGATTGATGTCGAGGCGCTACTGCTGATCGCGAAGTTACAGAGCCAGCCCAAAGATGCTGCAAAAATTTACCAGAAGATGCGTGAGCTGCTCGACGGGAAATTGTTAAGCCGGTCTGCGCGCTGGGCGTATTCCTACGTTGCCTACCTGGCGGCCAAAGTTCTATCTGATATTCCTGCACAGATTTTAAATCTGGAAGCCATGTTGTCGCTGGGTATGGAGTACCCGCTATTTGATGAAAATTATCAGGTCAGCGCCGATGACCTGTGGCAAGCCTATAACAAGCTGGGGCTGATGACGGCAAATGATCACGGTCTTTTATTTGGCAACGATGCACAGTGGCAAAAACTGTCTGACAAGCTGATCGTCAAAGAACCGGAAAAAGCACTGGCGCTGAATGCGGCGCTGGTGTTGCACACGGATGATTTTTCGACCAAACAGCAACAGCATAAAACCATTGTCGAGATAATTGAACGCCGAAAAAATGGCCTCGAACTGATCAATCAGCTCTACCTGCACAGCAATAAAGTGGCGGATGTGAATGTGCTGCCGGATGAGGTTCGCTATCGTCTGGTTGATTACGCCTTGTCTGAAGGCAGTTATGCTGAGGCGGCGACCATCATGAAAAGCCTGAAAGAGCCGCCACCGGGAAAAACACTTTTTGACTGGCGCATGCGTAAAGCACGGGTGCTGATCTTGCAGGGTGAGTACAAACAGAGTGAAGATTTGATTCGTCGAACTTTTGCCGAAAAAACCAGCATTACCCGGGCAGAGCTGGACCGTTTTATTCAGGTGGTGTTTGACTTTCAGACCGTGCAACAGCATCAGCAGGCAATACAGTTGTTTAAGCTGGTCTCTCTGGAAAATCTGGCTGAAAATTTAAAACGGGAAATTTTCTTCTGGAAAGCAGAATCATATTTTTCTCTGGAACAATATGATCGTGCGGCGCTGTTTTACCTGGAATCTGCACGCGCAGTTGCTGGTGCAGAAAATGATTTGTGGGGACAGGCTGCGCGCTTCAAAGCCGGTAAAGCATTGATGCTGGCAAAAATTTATGACGATGCAAAAAAAGTGTTTTCTGACCTGCTGCTGATTACTGCCAGTGATTCACGTAAAGCGATTATCAATCAGAATCTGCAGAAGATACGTTTATTGAAAAGCGTAGTGAAAAATGAAAAATGAAAAGAGCAGGTATGAGCAGCAATATGATGTGGTTTTTACAACAGAGCTGGCTACGATAGGTTTGCTGTTTGATGGCGAAAAACTGATTCGGATTAAATATCTTGATGGGGCAGCTGAAAAAGCACCATCGAATAAAATTGCTAAAAAGGCAAAGGAGAAAATCGAGGCTTATCTTGATTCTCGATTGAAACTGAAAACCATTGATATTGATGTGTTACTGGATGTCACGCCGTTTCAGTTTCGGGTATTAAAGCAACTGCAAAAAATTCCTCACGGTGAAACCCGAACTTACGGTGAGATTGCAAAAATACTTAAAACCTCACCGCGTGCGGTCGGTAATGCCTGTCGAAATAATCCGCTGCCGATAATTTTTCCCTGTCACCGTGTGCTGGCGGCCAATGGCATTGGCGGTTATGATGGTGCGACATCCGGTAGCCTGCTTTCGATTAAAAAGTGTTTGCTGGAAAAGGAAGGTGTGAACCTGGCGTAAGAGGTTTGTTCTAGTAACCAAACACGCCGTCAAGCAGGTTGGCATATCCGGCATAGATTTCAGCATTGGCGTTTTCAAAGCCGGCTATTTTTAAATCTTCCAGCATCTTTTTTCCCTCTGGGGTTTCAGAGGCTTGCAGCAGGGCTATTTTAACTTTCTGAATGACATTGTCGGGCACCGTTGGTGCAGCGGATAAAGCCATATGTGGAACAGGCTCGGTTGAAACAACCGAGTACAGATCATCATAATTACCGACCAGTGGGCTTGGTATGATGGCTGCAGCAACGGTGCCATCCAGCACTTTATTGACTGCATCGACAGAGTCATTGGCCTGGATGTATAACGGAATACGCATCGGGTTGGGGAACATCTCGTTAAGTCTGACGGCGCTCAGTCCCGGTGAAGGCATGGTGGCAATTCTTTTGGCGATCAGCTCTTCCATTTCAAAGACAAAGTTATCTTCGTTGGTGACCACCGTGAAACTTACCGTATCCAGCATCTTGACCAGCACTTTGTAATCTTTGCGTTGTACACGAAAATCAGTGAAATGCGCGGCATCCAGAATGAAATCCATGTCATTGCCTTTCTTCTTCTTCATTTTAATCCAGTAAGTCAGAAAATTTCTGTAGGATCGAATGACAAAGGTGTGGCCGGTTTTCTCTGAGAGGTAGTCGGTTAGTGGTTTGTAATTCTGTTTGATCTGTTTGGCGGGTAATACCGGTTGCACAGCCAACGTATAGGTCTCTGCAACAATATTCCCTGAAAAGATGGATAGAGATAAAAAGTATAAGGCTTTGAAAATAGTAGAACGCAAATGAATATACTCTTGTAATGACTGAGTTCAAGCATAGACAACAATTTGACAATGGCAAGATGAAAACGTTAGTTTTTTGGCAATTAGACCAGGTATAAAAATCAAAGGTGCTGCTGCTTAAAAATTTGCTCTGTCGCTTGATAATCAATATTTCATCCCCATTGAAAGCTCACGAATTGTAAATCCTTAATAATTATCTGTTTTTTGGAGTAAAAAATGAGCGTTGAAGCGAGTAAAGAAACCCTCGAATTTCAAACCGAAGCCCGTCAGATCCTGCATCTGATGACCCATTCGCTGTATTCAAACAAGGAGATCTTTCTGCGTGAGCTGATCTCGAATGCCTCTGATGCCTGCGACAAGCTGCGTTTTGAAGCGCTGGCTGACGACAGTCTGTACGATGGTGATGGCGAATTATCCATCCATGTTGGCTATGATGAAGAAGCTAAAACCATCACTATCAGTGATAACGGTATCGGCATGTCACGTCAGGAAGTAATCGACAATGTTGGCACCATCGCCAGCTCGGGCACCAAAAAATTCCTTGAAGCAATGAGTGGAGATCAGGCCAAAGATGCACAGATGATCGGTCAGTTCGGTGTGGGTTTTTACTCCAGCTTTATCGTCGCTGACAAAGTCACGCTGGAAACACGTCGTGCAGGTGCGGCAGCTGATGAAGCTGTACGTTGGGAATCAGACGGTGAAGGCAGCTTCTCGCTGGAAAATATCGAAAAAGAAAGCCGTGGCACCACGGTGACATTGCACCTCAAAGAAGGTGAAACCGAGTTTGCCAACCCGCATCGTTTAAAGAGCATCATCAAACAATACTCTGATCATATCTCGATTCCTGTGATGATGACCGAAGAAGAGCTGGATGATGAAGGTAAACCGAAAAAAGATGACGACGGCAACGTGATTACCAAAGAGGAGCGCGTTAACAGCGCGGCTGCATTGTGGGCGCGTGATAAAAGTGACATCTCTGATGAAGAATACAGGGAATTCTACAAACATGTCAGCATGGATTTTGCCGATCCGCTGACCTGGATACACTCAAAAGTTGAGGGCAACCAGAGCTACACCTCGCTGCTTTACGTCCCGACGAATCCGCCGTTCGACCTGTTTGACCGTGATCACAAGCGCGGCATAAAACTGTATGTTAAACGTATCTTCATCATGGATGATGCCGAGCATTTGATGCCGAACTATCTGCGCTTTGTTAAAGGTGTTATTGATTCAGATGATCTGCCGCTGAACGTGTCACGTGAAATTCTGCAGCAGAATAAAGTGATAGATCGCATCCGCGGCGCTTCGGTGAAGAAAGTGCTGGGCATGCTTGAATCCCTCAAGAAAAATGATGCTGAAAAATACGCGACTTTCTGGAAATCTTTCGGCCAGGTATTAAAAGAAGGCCCAATTGAAGATGTGGCAAATAAAGAGCGCATTGCCAAACTGCTGCTGTTTGCCAGCACACACAATGACGATGATGCACAGAATGTGACACTGGAAGACTATGTGTCTCGTATGCAGGAAGGTCAGGACAAGATTTATTATATTGTTGCCGATAATTATACCGCTGCGAAAAACAGCCCGCACCTGGAAGTATTCAGGAAAAAAGGTATCGAAGTGCTGCTGCTCAGTGATCGTGTTGATGAGTGGCTGGTTTCACACCTTGATGAGTTTGATGGCAAAAAACTGCAGTCAGTGGCACGCGGTACGCTGGATATCGACGAGGAAGAAGACAAGAAAGCACTGGAAGAAGCAGAGAAAACGTTTAACTCCGTTATCGAGCATGCAGCAAAAGTGCTGGGTGATAAAGTGAAAGAAGTTCGCATTTCAAAACGTCTGACAGACTCGCCTTCCTGTCTGGTGCTGGAAGAGCATGACATGAGTCTGCAGATGCAGCAGATCATGGAAGCGGCAGGACAGTATGTGCCAAAGGCTGCGCCGACTCTTGAGTTGAACCCGGATCACAGTCTGGTCAAAAAACTCAACGACATTACGGATGATGATGTGTTTGAAGATTACATACACTTGTTATTCGGGCAGGCACAGCTCGCAGCCGGTGCACCACTGGAAGATGCCGCAGGCTTTGTGAAACGTGTGAATAAACTGCTGGATAAGTAAAAAAACACCCGTCACGCAGAAAGGCGAATAATTTAAAAATTATTCGCCTTTCTGCGTTTTCATTTGCGGAAAAAACAGCCTGGTTCAATCTTTTATAACTATACTTCAGACACTTGAAATTACCTCGCATAGAGTAAAATGTATCTAGTTAAGTTACTGATTGTTTTATTTATAATAGGTTTTAATCCTACGGTCTCTATTGCAAAGGAAGCATACAACGCCGATATCCGTTACCTGCATGTGCAGCGCGGGCAAACCCTGCATAACATTATTCGCCGTTTATACCCGGAACGTAAAAAAGAGTGGCCAAAACTCACTCAAGACATTATCCGGATTAATCCGCACGCATTTATCGATAACGATCCGACAAAGATGAAAGCCGGTGCGCGCCTCAAACTGCCGAAAAAAGTAGTGGTGCGTTCACCGCCGGTAAAACCCGTAAAACTGAAACAGGTTGGTACCGTTGTTGAGAGCAGCGGCAGCGTGGTGGCGGTCGACAAACGGCGGGTGTCGCGTAAATTAAAACAGGGTGAGCCGGTATTTCTTGGTGACAAGGTAGTCACCGGTGAAGATGGTTTTGTGAAGCTGCGTATGATCGATGATGCCCTGCTGGATCTGCGTTGTTTCAGCATCATGGTGATCGAGGAGTATGCACTGAACACCAGTAACCGCCGCAGCATATTAAACCTGTTGCAGGGC
>WFOC01000035.1 GCA_015488295.1 Gammaproteobacteria bacterium | reverse complement strand
TAACTACGAAAAAAACCTGGGGTTCGTGCTGACCTTTCTATTGGCCGGCATCGGCAATGTTCTGCTACTTGCCAGCTGGCGCAACCTTGCCGGGCTTGAAATAAAAAGCACAGACAGCCCATCGGTGTTTGCCGGCGAACAAGTCACCTTTACGGTGCAGCTCGTCAATCACCAGCTATACAACCGCTATTCAATTGCCATCAGCCAGCACGGCGACGAACAGGACATCGTCGACTGCGCCGCCAGCAGCACACAAATGATCCGCTTCAAACAAACAGCCCGGAAGCGCGGATTAATGAAAGCCGACCGTTTTCGCCTGTACACCGGATTTCCCTCCGGCCTGTTTACCACATGGACCTGGATCGAGCTGTCAATGTCCTGCCTGGTCTACCCGGCACCGGACAACAACACCGAGCTGCCAGTCTATGACCACAGCAACAACGGCGATACCGATTCTGCCGGACTCGGCATGGAAAACTTCAGCCAGCTCAGAAAATATCAGCAGGGCGATAACATCAGCCGTATCTCGTGGAAAGCCGCCGCAAAAAATGACACGTTACTGAGTAAAGAATTTGTCGGCTCAAAACCTGTCAGCCACTGGATCAACTGGGAGCAGATTCCGGCGCGTGATACCGAACACCGTTTGTCTATCATGGCCGCATTGGTCATACACGCGGAAAATCAGCAGCAGCACTACGGCATCAAGCTGCCAGGGCAACAGATTGCTCCTGATTTTGGAAACAAGCATTTTCACCACTGCCTGAGCGCACTCGCACTACATTAACACCAACGTAAAAATCCTGTTCACCATGCATTCTTCCAGCGACAAACCCGACCAGCACACACGGCTTTTTTTGCTGACGGGTATTCACCTGTCTGCACTGCCGCTTTATGGCGACATGCCCGCTGCCATTCTGCTTTTATTGGCCGGCTTGAGCCTGTGGCAATTTTTTATCATCAAACAGGATCAGCGCAACCCCGGAAAATTAATGCAGATGCTGATCATACTCATCGCATTTGTCACCACGTTTCATTCTTACGGACACATCTTCGGCCAGCAACCCGGTATCGCACTTGTCACCTTGATGACCGTGCTCAAACTGTTTGAAACAAAAAATTTGCGCGATTGCTACATCATGATCTACAGCGCTTTTTTTATCATCGCCAGTAATTTTTTTCACTCACAATCAATCTGGCTGATTTTTTATGTGTTTTTTGTGGTGGTTTTTTTAGTCGCCATTCTTATCGCGCTCAGCGACAAACTGAAATCACTGCCGTTAAAAAACCGGCTGGCAATGGCATCACGTTTTGTTTTTTATGCCTCGCCACTGATGTTGATTTTATTTGTTCTGTTCCCGCGCATACCCGGCCCGTTATGGGGGATGCCCAATGATGCTTTCGCCAGCAAAACCGGTCTCAGCGAACAGATGTCACCCGGCAGCATCAACCGCATGATCAGTTCGCCAGCCATTGCTTTTCGCGTCAAATTCAAAAACAAAATCCCGCCGCACAGAGAGCGGTACTGGCGCGGTGCCGTGTTATCTTTATACGATGGAAAAACCTGGCACCGCAGCGATGCACCGGAGTCGGCACAGGCCAACATCCATTTCAACAACGACACAAAAAACACCTACGACTACAGGGTAACGCTGGAACCAACCAATCTGAAATGGCTGCTCAGCCTGGAATACCCGCAGGTAGATAACAACCGGGGCATAAAAAACAGCTATAAGATAAACCGTGAAGCCATACTGATGATGCAAAAAAAAGTCACCAACGTCATAAATTATGACGTACGCTCACAGACCAGCGCCAGCAATCAGGCACTGTTTGCACAGGAGAGTTACAAAAACCGCCTGCTGCCAATCGGCAAAAACCCGCAAACCATGCAGCTGGCCCGCAAGCTTGTGCAGGAAGCCGGCTTTGATACACAGCGTTACATAAACGCCGTGCTCAGTTATTTTAACGACAACCCGTTTGTCTACACCCTGAACCCGGATCTGCTCGGCAAAGATGCCATGGATGATTTTTTATTCCGCAGTCGCCGTGGTTTTTGCGAACACTATGCCAGTGCGTTTACTACCCTGATGCGTGCCGCCGGCATACCCGCACGCGTGGTGGTCGGCTACCAGGGCGGCAAGATGAATCCGCTGGATGATTATATGATCGTGCGCCAGTCTGATGCCCACGCCTGGTCCGAAGTATGGCTGAATGACCGCTGGCAACGCGTTGACCCGACAGCCGCTGTTTCTCCCGACCGGGTCGAACAGGGCGTATCATACGCCGGGCTGGAACAGAATCAGCTGCCGTTGATCCTGGTATCAAACAATTCACTCTTTAAAAATATCGCATTTTTATATGACAGTTTTCAGAACAACTGGAACCAGTGGGTGATCGGCTTTAACCAGAAAAAACAGGAAGAGCTGTTAAAGTCACTCGGTTTTGAAAAGGTCGGCTACTCAGACCTGATCCTGCTACTGGTCATCTGCATGGCAGTGGCCGGTGCGATAGTCGGCTGGTTTTTGCTGACACATTACACGCGCGAAAAAGACCACGTACAACATCATTACAATCTGCTCTGCCTGAAGCTGCAACGCTTTGGCCTGCACCGCCGCCTGAACGAAGGGCCGCAGGATTTTGAAAACCGTATCAGGAATGAAGCGGCTCTTTCAGCATCCAGCAAACAGGAGCTGGCATTTATTTTTAACGCCTATCGCACACTGCATTATGGCAACCAGAAAAACACCCGGCTGTTAGAACGTTACGTCAAAAAGATAAAAAAACTAAAACTAAAGAAAAGCGACTAGAGAATCTCTACTTAATTTATAGCCTGTCATCCTGAGCGAAGTCGAAGAATCTTGAGCACCGAAACTATTTGCTAGCACGGCGGCAAAAGATCCTTCGACTTCGCTCAGGATGACACACATCAGAGGCACCTTAAATATTATCATCAACAAATTCACGCAAAAAAGATAATGGTTTCGCGCCACTAAAACGCGCCACTTCTTCACCGTCAACAATCAGCAATATCGTTGGAAAACCACGCACCTGATAACGCCCGGCAAGCTTCATGTTTTCGCCTTCATCAACTTCCACTTTCGCCAGCTTTATCCTGCCGTCATATTCTTCGACCAGTGTTTTTAACAGCGGAGCAATCACCCGGCAGGGCGAACACCACTCGGCCCACAGATCGACCAGCACCGGGGTTTCTGCCGAGGCTTTTAATACCTGCTCATCATATTGCTCTAAATCAACATCAAAGATTGTTTTGTTCGTAGCCAAGGCTGTTTACCGTGTGTAATTTTAAAAAGCGCATTATACAATGTCGCAGTGCAACACGTTATAATAAGCAACACATATTACCCGTAGAAAAGATAACCATGAATGACATAACCATTGAACACCACGTCACCCCCGCCAAACTTGATGTCCTGTACGTCGACGACTGGCCGGTATGGACCAAAGGTATTTCCGAATTTGACTGGGTCTACGACAAAAAAGAAACCTGCTACATCGTCGAAGGCAAAGCCATCATCACGCCGGAAGAAGGCGAACCGGTGACCATCCAGGAAGGCGATATGGTATTTTTTCCACAGGGCTTAAAGTGCGTGTGGAAAATCATCGAACCCATCGAAAAACATTACATGTTCGAATAAAGGCGGAATACGATTATGGAATTATGGCAACAATTAATGGCCGTAGCGCTGGGCGTTATGGTGCTGTTTATGGTCTTCCCCGGCGTTAAAAGCGCCATGGAAAAAAGTAAAAATGCAGAAGAAAAACACTGGGGCACCGTTCTCCTGCTGGCGGCTGTGCTGATTGGTTTTGTGTTATTGTTGATTTCTTCTGTGCAATAAAATATTAACCTCTAAAAAAAACAAATCGCCATGTAATGAAGTTAAAAGGAAAGTTAATTCGCTGGAATAAAGAAAGAGGCTTTGGTTTTCTCTGGTTCCCACGGAGACCGTAGGAACCCATACCTGACTTTAAAGAAACTCTCTGCACCCTGCCGTTTTAAATGGATGGTTTCACCTAACCCCGTATGCATTCCCACGCAGGAGCGTGGGAACAAGTGCAAAATATGCCGCAGCTTTAGATTGCAAATTAGAAATAAAATTTGTACGTTAAACTCACTTGACCTGCTGCCAGTTTTCCCAGTCAGAATGGTTTTCAGCAACGTGAAACAGCGCAGCAATCACATGACGGTCATAACAACTGTCTGCTTCCGAAATTAAAATCTCCAGCACTTCCCTGATCGGCTTGCCGGCACGGTAAGCACGCGAACTGGTCATGGCGACAAAAGCATTCGCCACCGACAGAATGCACGACTCCTGAAAAATATCATCGCCCGACACACCCAGCGGGTAACCGCTGCCATCGAGGCACTCATTTTTCTGCCGCACGAAATCGATTACCGGGCTATCAAACTCCAGGTCTTTTAATATCTCTACGCTGTAGTTGATGTTCTCACGCAACATCAATTCCTGCGCTTCGTTTAACGGCTCGACCGTGGTCAGCATTTCAGCCGGGATGTATAACTTGCCGATGTTGGCCAGCAACGCCGCCATCGCCAGTGCATCGATACGCTCTTTCGGCAGATCCATCGCTTTCGCAATGGCCACCGCCACTTCTCGTGTTCGTTCAGAATGGTGCGCGCAGTGTGGATCGTGTTTGTCGATGACCTGCGCCAGGGTTGCAATAATGCCGTCCATCAAACGATTATGCCTGCCCTGGGCATCTTTTAACTCGGTGATGTCGTGCATGACAAACAGATGCGACTGTTTATAATCAGGATGATTCAGCGGCACCACAGAGACATGATAGTCACGCCGCTTGCCGGCAAACTCCAGGCGCATCTCGACATTACGCACGGCTTCATTTTCGGTTTTCGGTTTTACTGCCAGCAACTGACTGGTGATCTCGGTATTAAAAATATGATTCAGCGCCTTGCCACGAATATCGGTGTTATCGATAGCAAACGTTTTTGCCAGCGCTTCATTAATAAACACCAGTTTGTTTTTATGATCGAGCAAAAAAATGTGATCGTTGATGCTGTCGCCGATAGCATTCAATAATTCGGCACGCGCTTTTAAGCGTCGCGTTGCGCGTTGCAGATGCAAACTTGTAGCGTGTCGCCAGATGGCGATAAAACTGATGGCAATAACAAACACCGCCAGTAAAAAGATGGTCAGGATAAAACGTTGATGCGCGTTTGATTCGGCCAGCGCTTCATCAACATCAATTTTCTGCACCAGCATCATTTCTGTGCCGCGCACCTGCCTTGCCGTTGCCAGAACAGATTTGTGACGATAATCCGGCAGGGTAACAAAACCACCCATGTTTTTTGCCACAAATGCTTCTGCCGTAATTTTATTCCCCGGTGCTATTGCCTGTTTATAAAAAATTTCAAAACCTTCTTTAAGAGGACTCAGGTAATTAACGCTGTTCTCATCCAGTGACACCAGCAACGTTTCTTCTGAATTTGTGGTCAGCCATTCTTTAAGCAGCAGGGCATACAAATTATTTTCAGGATTAATTACCGCAACCACTGCCGCACGATAATCAGCAGCGCTGACTGGCTGCACCGAACTCACTGGTGCGGCAATAATCAATCTCGGCAAGCGCCCGCCCTTTTCATCAATACCCGCATCATAAATATTCGAAATATAGAGCAAGCCTTTTTCCATCGCCCGCACATATGCCTGCTGCACTGCGGCATCATTCACCGGGAAGTAACGCGTTGCCAGCAACACACCTTTGCCATCGATAATTGCGATGCCATCATTAATCCTGTTCTGCTGGTTATTTTTTATATTTTTGATCGGCGTAAAAACACCGGCATGATCGGCTGTTGCATTAATCAGGTTTTTCAGATGGTGCAACTGGCCACGACTGGTTTCATCATTTTTTGTATCCGCCGAAGTTACCTGGCTGACGTACAGTTGCAACAGCGGGTTATTCGCCAGCTCGCTGATATTTTCTGACTGTTCGGCAAACCATTTTTCGACCGCATGCTGTTGCGACTCAGCCATAATATTCAGCCGTGCCTGCCAGTCATCCAGGTCTCGCTGCTTTTCTGCTGAAACGTATTCGAACACCAGCCAGATACTGCTACCTATAAACAGTAATAATAAAATGAAAGCGATAAACGTTGATCTATTTTTCACAACTCACCCGACCGTCACTCCGTTTTTTGCAAACTTCGCAAAGATAAAAGTTAATTTGGCACATGCATCCACCAGCTGTTTTCATTTACCGAATACACCGGCACGTAATGGAAGATGGCCGCATGCGAAATCACTTCCTCGATCTGGTTATCCAGTATAAGGATATCGTTATTATTTTCTATCGCCATCACTGCGTGTGGAATTCTCAGATTGGTATCCTGCACCACCACCACACGCATACGCTGCGTGTCGTACCCCAGCCATTTCATTGATAACATTTTTATGATGGCGTAATCTTCACAGTCGCCATCATTATTCAAAAACTCTTTTGGCGTTGCCCAGTAATCCACCACGCCATAGTTTTCAATATCCAGTGTGTATTTTTTTTCGTTGGCGTATTTATTCACCTGTTTTATCTGTTGCTGTACAGGCAGTGTTTTTATTGTTTCTAAAAATGTTTGCCATTGTTGAAGGTGGCAATAATTGAATCTTGTTGCCTGACACGAGCCGGCATCTTTCATATTTAAAACATGCCTCTCAAGCACTGACAGCCATTGCGGAAACAGTTTTAAATTTTTCTTTTGAATTTCCTGATAACCAAATAAGCTGGCGGGCATGAAGCCGACTGACCCGGTCTGGGCCGCCCAGACATTCGATTTTGTCAGTAAAAAGAGTATGATAAGCAAACATTGCGTTTTTTTAACCATCGTCGCGTATAATACGCAACTTATTCAAATCCTGCACTACTTAGTTTTCCATGAATTATATTAATCTGAAAATTTCTATATCATTAATACTCACTCTATCTGCAAGCACACTTTTCACTCTGCCGGCCTTCGCAGATGAAACGACTGACAGCAAGGTTAGCGCCCGTGACGTGATGAGCGATGAGCATGCACAGAAAGTTTTTGAGCTTGCGATGAAGGAACGTGACAGCGGAAAAATTTATGATGCTATTGAAAAATTTGAATACATATTAAGCCGTCGCCCCTCACTCAATCGCGCCCGGCTCGAGCTGGCCGTCAGCTACCATCGCGCCAGTGAATTTGAAAAAGCCCTGGCACAGTTTCAAACCGTACTCGACGACCCTGAGACACCGGAAAAAGTACGACTCGCCATTCTTGCCTACCTTGGCCAGATAGCCAGTGATGAAACAAAACCAAAAACTGAAAACACTTTCTCCTATTACACCAGAGTCGGCGCATTATATAATTCCAACATCAACTTTGCGCCGCTGCGGGGCACCGATACCATCCCCGACGGGCAGGACACAACATCACCCGGCCTCGACACATTTTTAAGCGCATCACACCGCTACAAAGACAACAGACCTTTTGACGTGGCGGGTGCAGCAACCAATTTTGAGTGGCAAAGCCAGATCTCATGGACCGGTAACAACTACACGCGCAACAGTAATTTCAGCCTGAACGTGATCAGCGCCAGCACGGGGCCGGCGTTTATTTCTACCGGACGCTGGAACGGTGCCATCAACCTGCAAATTGACCAGACTTATTTCGGCAGCTCGACGCTGGGCACGTTTACTTCCCTGAACCCTTTAATCACTTTCGATCTGGGGAATTACCAGGCACTGCTGCTTGAACTTTCCTACACCGATAATAATTTCGTCCGCACAGAAGACAAAGGTCGTGACGGCCATAGCGTCCTCGCCGGCGCGGCTTATTCAACATTATTAGGCGGTGAAAATAATGGACTGGAAGCGGGCTTCAGACTCACCAGACAAAGCGCCGACGATGACCAGTTCGGCTACAACAGCACAGAAATTTACTTTGGCGGATTCCTCTCATTCGATGACAACAGCAACGCCTACCTTAACCTCAACTTTGAAGATTATGGCTATGATGCTGCCGACACGCTGGCCAGTAACCCGCCAACCATCAGAAATGAAATCGAAAGCCGTTATGTGCTCGGCTACAATTACAATTTCAACAGCGGCTTTTTGCAAGGCTGGCTGCTGGACGCGCATGTCTCGTACACACGCAATAACTCGAACATTGATTTTTACAACTATGAACGAAAAATAATCACGATCAATCTTGCGCGCTATTTTATCTAGAAAACATGAAAAAACATCTCACTTCATACACAATGTCAGAAAACAGTGACATTGTGTAAGCTATTCCAACAAGAGAATAGCCTTGCTTTTTACCTGAAAACAGCAATAACGCTCAAAAAATAACCACTACTGCATAAGGCTGTAATAAATCCCGTCATTTGTCGGTTTTATATACAGTCTGATTTTTTACTAATGACGACATAAGGCACCAGAGAGTAGCCGCAGCGAAATAATCACCAGGACAGGCGATAAGCCATTGAAATTGAATTATTTTATTAATCAAAAGCAAACATCATGAAGCACCCCGGCAGGCCGCACTAAGTAATTAAAATCACAAGAAATATTAGAAAATCAGCATATTGTTAATAGTATTTTTTACAGTATGCGCCAGGTTTATGACTTGCACGGTATAATTCAGCAAACACAGCAATTAAAAAAACGAACAGCAAAGCTAAACCATTGAATCAATTGGTCATAAGTAAATCTGGCACAAATTATGCTTTATGTTCCGTACTGTTATATACGTTAAAAAATGTTTAACAAAGATGAAAAGCAAAATGAATCAACTGGCAAACAAATTGAACAAAAACGCCTCACTCGCAGCAATGCGGTTTTTAACCGTGGCTTTACTGGCCACAACATCTGCCTCTGCCGCCGCAGAAGACGACAGTGCGCTTTATGTTGATTCCGTCCTCAAGTGGGGAGCCTGGGAGCTGGATATCGAGCCTGCAGCCGGCGGCATATCCTCACCGGGCACCAAACCATTAAACGCCCGCGGCACAAAAGTCGCTTTACGCACCAACAGTATTGCCGCGCTAGCACCACCAGCTCCCGGCAGCGGCACATCGCTTAACCCCGTTGTACCTGGCACACCTGTTCCAGTGCCCGTAATACCGACATCTCCCGTTAAGCCGTTTATTCCAACCGCGCCAACCACCCCGGCACCTCCTGGAGCAACACCGCCAATAGTAGTAACGTTACCGTCATCGTCTCCACCAGCGCCAACCAGCCCTGCACCATCCGGAGCAGTAACAACAACAGTAGTGACTCTGCCGTAAACGACTAAACCAGACAATGTCTACCAGAAGAAATTTACATAATTAAAAAAATGAGAATAATCATGAAGAAACTACTTTTACTGAGCATCATTTTTGCCGCACTATCAACCTCCGTGCAGGCGGCAACTATCAAAGCTTTTGCTACTGACATACAAGCCACATATATTGGTTTTTCAGATGCGGCTGGTAGCACTACAGCACTCAGTGACGCGGAAATACAGGCGATTATTGCCAGCAACCCAGAAACAGCGATATACGGCAATGACCCGGCCAACTATTCAGTCATTGACCTCGGCTTTGGCAGTAACACCGCTGTAACCGGTTCAGGCGCTGACCTTACCGTATTCTCATTATGGTCCGGGTATGACTACTCATTCGGATTAAATGCTTACGACAAAAACGGTGATCTGCTGAGCGGGTACAAATATGATGTCAACAACAGCTCTGTTGTTTTCGGTGAATGTGCTAGCGAAAGCTGCCTGCAAATTGTAACAACCTCAATAAACCTTTTCGACAATGCTGGATTAGAACTGGCGGATGATATTGAGCTGGGCTATCTTAGCCTGTTCATAGGCGGGTCACTCTACAATGGCGCAACGGGGGGAACGGCGGCCTATTCAAACTTTAGCCTTGTCGGTACATTCAACACTAAAGCAGCTGTAGTGCCACTGCCTCTCTCCGTCGTATTATTCGGCTCCGGCCTGGCACTACTCGGCTGGACAGGGCGCAGAAAAAAAGCGCAATAAACCCCTTAATTACCCGACAAACAAAAAGCAGCTATCCCGGCTGCTTTTTGCGTGTATGCCCGGCACAACAATTGATATAATCGCGGCTCTATCCAATTTAAAACGCCCTGTCGTATGAGCACACAAAAAAAAGCGGTCGCATTAATTTCCGGCGGCCTCGATTCTTTACTCGCCGCAAAACTGATGATCGATCAGGGCATTCATGTCGAAGGCATTAATTTTTACACCGGCTTCTGCGTCGAAGGCCACACCCACGCCATCCGCAAAAAAGACAAGGCCAAACCAAAACGCAATAATGCGCTCTGGAGTGCGGAACAACTCGGCATCAAACTGCACATCATCGACATCATCGATGAATACAAAGATGTGCTGATCAATCCGAAGCACGGTTACGGTGCCAACATGAACCCCTGTCTGGACTGCAAGATTTTCATGGTCAGCAAAGCCAAACAGTGGATGGAAGAAAATGGTTTTGATTTTATTATCACCGGCGAAGTCATGGGCCAGCGCCCGATGTCGCAGCGCAAGGATTTACTGCCGGTGGTGGTACGCGAATCCGGTGCCGATGACCGCCTGCTACGACCGCTGTGCGCAAAAAATCTGGCTGCCACCCTGCCCGAACGCGAGGGCTGGGTCGACCGTGAACAACTGAAAGATTTTAGCGGGCGCAATCGTAAACCGCAGATGGCGCTGGCCGCCGAGTTTGGTTTTGAAGACTACGCCACACCCGCCGGCGGCTGCTGCTTTCTCACCGACAAAAATTATTCCGACAAACTGGTCGACCTGTGGCAGGCAAGAAACAAGAAAGATTACGAGCTGGACGACATCATGCTGCTCAAAGTTGGCCGGCACTTGCGGCCACAGCCGCATTACAAAATAATCGTCAGCCGTGAAGACGGTGAAAATAAATTTCTGCAAGGTTATAAAAAACAGTTCGCCACCATCGAGATCAAAAGCCACAACGGGCCGTTAAGCCTGGTTGATGGCGAACTCAGTGACGAAGATTTTCAGTTTGCCGCACGCATCGCTGCACGCTTCAGTCAGGGGCGTGATGCAGAAAGCGTCACGGTTAAAACAACTGCGCTAGACGGCACAGAAAAAACTTTTGACATAAAACCGATGCCGCCTTCCGAGATAAAGCAGGAATGGTATATTTAACATGAGCCAGCACACACTCGATGCCCGCAACTCGCTGTGCCCGATGCCGGTGATAAAAACCCAGAACAAGGTGAATGAACTGCAGGCTGGCGATATTCTCAAAGTCACCTGCACCGATCCCGGCGCGCTCAATGACATCCCTGCCTGGTGCCGCATCAACGGCCATCTGATAAAAGATTCTTACGAAGAAAACAATGAAGTGGTAATCATCATTCAGGTTGCCGGCTAAGAAAAAACCGGCTGAAACCAAACGATAAAAAGGCCGACCTAACGGTGCGTGTACACCGGCTCCAGAAATTTATTCGAGATAAGATATTTGCCGCCGGTACGAAATGACACCATTGATATACCGTGATCGCTGATGCGTTTCACATCGACAAGCTGGCCGGTATGTATAATTTTTGCTTTTCCACCCTGTTTTAAAGCCACGGGGTAGGGTTGATTGTTTCTCAGTTGTTCAATAAAAGACATAAGTTTCTCGATTTTAAAATTTTACGTAACGCCACTCCGTCTGGCCTGACTTAACTCACCGCTTTATTTCTGCGCGATATATTTCTGCACATCCGCCAGCTTCTGCACCACTGGCTGCTGCATATCAATATAACGCGGCATCGACTGTATCTGCTTTTCAGCCTGTAACTGCGTTGTATAGTTTCCTGAAAGCAGCACATATTTTTTTACACCGTCTACATTCACTTCAAAATACGACAAAACATCTTTCAGATAATGGTTATAACGCTGCGCGATTTCATACATAACATTTGCATCATCGACATAAGCCAGCTGCACAACAAAATTTGTCGCAGGCAATCCTGCAATCCAGTGTGCGCTATGAATAATATTGTCATCACCAATCATACTGAACGGTGACGACTGGCTAAGACGGCCATCAACACTCTGCACCTGGTCTTTTACGGTCTGTACTTTTTCATCAAGCAACACAACTTCTTTCTGAATCTTGTCCTGCAATACAGCATTCATCTGCTCGATTTTGTTTTCCAGCGTGCTCAACGAATCATTCACCACCTGCACCGAATTCTGCTGTGTTTGCTGCAGACCTGTGATCTGCTCATTCAGCACAGCGCTGTGTTCAAGCTGTTTTACATCATTCACACCGAACCGGTATTGCTGTGTGAAATACAGAGCCACCGTCGCCAGCAGCAGCAACATCAAACCAGCGCTGAGCAAGGTAAAATGCTTACCCTCGCGGCGACTAAGCGCAGCAAAGCTGTGCGCAATATCGCTTGATGCTTTCTGCAAACCACTGATCAGCGAACCGTGATTACCTGTGATGTCTTCCAGCGCCCGGGTCTGCTCACGCAGCTCATTTAAACCACTGGACAGTTTGCCGGTGCTGGTTTGCAGCTGCTCAATCGAAGCCTGCATGTCCTGGCTTTTCACGCTTAACTCAGCGGACGAAATTTCCAGCGTGGTGGCGCGCTTGATAATAGCTTCATCCACTGACTGCAGTTTTAGTATCTTTGCTTTCGTGCTTTCAACAGACGCTTCGATAGCCTCTGCCTTATCTTTGCTCGCATTAGACAGGTTGTCGATTTCTGCCACAATGCGCGCTTCCATCTGCAACATTTTTTCCGTGGTCGCTTCAATTTTCTGGCTTAACAGATCGCCGGTCAGCTTTGAGGTTTCTACCAGGTGCTGGACCCGGGTAACAACCTGCTCATTTTTGTGCGCGAAATCATTGGACTGTGCAATACTCGATTGCTCCAGCGTTTTGATGCCAGTGGCAGACTGCTCGGCAACCGTGCTGACATCGCCATTCAGTTTCTGAATATCGTGGTCGATGCGTGAGGATATTTCCAGCAACGACTTGTAAGCGTTGTCGATCTCACCAAGACGTTTATAGGTTTCTGAAACTTTTGCGGTGAGATCGGTATCGGTGTCGCCCAGACGATCCAGCCCTTCTTCCACGCTGCTGTTGATCGCGCCAAGCTCCTCGCGCAGCTGTGCCATGTCGGTATCCAGCGCAGTAATTTTGGTGTTGATGTCCCTGCCGGGGCTGACAGTTTCATTTTCGACAAACTTTAATAAACTCGACCGGCTATTATCAGTCGCAGAGTCAAAAACAGAATCAGTGTTGCTAGCCGGCTTATCCGTCGGCGAATTTTCAGAAGTCATTTCATTTATCCACATTTATATGGCGCAGACAAATCGCCCGCTCATAGACGCAGGATTATAACATATTAGTAAATTCTTATATAGGTTTATTCGCCCCGGGAAGGGGGCTTTGCTGCAGAATTTTCTGCCAGCTTATATCCCGGCTTCGCTTATGCCATAAGCCGGCTTGCCGGTTTTGAGTACTGCTTATCCAGCCAGCGATTAATGAAACCGGCCACTTCTTCCGGCTCGTTGATGTTAAGCAGCGGCAGCTCACCCGTTTCCAGTCCGCAGTCTGAAGCTACCGCAATCACAGAAGGGTCGTCAGGAAAAATCAGCGCTTTGCCAAGAGAAGGGCGATGCAGCTCGATTTTGGCGAACGGCAGATGTTTAAAGCCTTCGACCATGACCAGATCGATGTTGTCGAGATCCAGCTGGTCGATCAGTGTCGGCAGATCGGGCGCGCCCTGTTCAGCATATTCTGTTATCACGGCACAACGTTTATCAGATGAAAGCATCACCTGGTCCGCGCCGGCTTTTCTTAACTCGTAACTATCCTTGCCGGGTTTGTCGATTTCGAAATCGTGGTGCGTCTGTTTGATCATCGCTACACGCAAACCCTGCAATTTCATCAGCGGCAGAAGTTTTACCAGCAGGCTTGTTTTACCCGTGCCCGAATAAGCGGCGAAACCCAGCACCGGTTTTTTGAACACCAGCTGTTTGTTATTAAATTTTTCCATGAAATATCATCCTTCCCAAATAACCTGAACGCAGCAGATACCCGTCGACCAGGTTTTCGTAATCTTCTTTGATGCCGCGATGCAGTATCACCCAGGAAACATACATCGCCGGTAATAATAAAAACAGCACCAGCCAGACCGAAGCATCGGGTAAGGCGTAGGCGGCCAGTGCCAGCAGATATAATGGCCAGCTAAATAACAGGCCGCGTAAAACGTGCTTCATTATTAATACAAATATTGCCAGTGCGCGACTGTAACGTTGTTTTGGCGAGTTATACAAAACCATAAACACACCGCGTTCAAAATCATTCTTTATTTCCGACAAGCGTTTCGAATTATAATTCGCCATCATTCATGCTACTAAAAATATTAATGCAGGTCGGGCAATACACCAACTTGCGGCATCTTCGCCAGCCCGGTTTCACGCGCGTGTTCCTGAAACTTTTTATTGCGCCAGAAAAAAGCACCCGGCATGGTTGTTGGCATCACCAGTGCATAAAACAATGTACGGCCAACAATAGCGGTAAGCAATATAATCATCGCTGCGCCCGACCATAAAACGATGG
>WFOC01000034.1 GCA_015488295.1 Gammaproteobacteria bacterium | reverse complement strand
GGCCTACACACCGGGCGTGGCCGAGCCCTGCCGGGCAATCCACCGTGACATCGATACCGCTTACGACTACACCGCCAAAGGCAATCTGGTGGCAGTGATCACCGACGGCACTGCCGTGCTGGGCCTGGGCAACATCGGTGCGCTGGCGGGCAAGCCGGTGATGGAAGGCAAGGGCGTTTTGTTCAAGGCTTTTGCTGACATCGATGTGTTCGACATTGAAGTCAAGGCCGACTCCACCGAAGATTTTATTCGCACCGTGAAAAACATCGCACCGACTTTTGGCGGCATCAATCTGGAAGACATCGCCGCACCGGCCTGTTTCGACATCGAAGAAGCACTGATCGAACAACTCGACATCCCGGTATTTCACGATGACCAGCACGGCACTGCCATTATTATTGCAGCGGCCCTGTTAAACGCGCTGGAAATTCAGCACAAGAAAATCGAAGACGTGCGCGTGGTGTGTCTGGGCGCGGGCGCGGCGGGCATCGCTTCCATGAAACTGCTGCAGGGACTGGGCGCTGATCCTGAAAAACTGTTCATGATTGATCGCAACGGCATTATTCAAAGCGAGCGCACTGATTTAAACAAATACAAACAGCCCTTCGCGGTACACACCGACAAACGCACACTAGCCGAAGCAATGGACGACGCGGATGTTTTCATCGGTGTCTCCGGCCCGGACCTGCTCTCATCAGACATGCTCGCTACCATGGCACCGCAGCCGGTGGTTTTTGCACTGTCTAATCCCGACCCGGAAATTCTGCCCGAGCTGGCACACATGACGCGCGACGATTTAATCATGGGCACCGGCCGCAGCGACTACCCGAACCAGGTCAACAATGTTTTAGGTTTTCCCTACATCTTCAAGGGTGCGCTGGACGTGCGCGCCAGCTGCATCAACATGGAGATGAAAATCGCCGCCGTGCATGCGCTGGCCGAACTGGCTCGCGAACCGGTGCCGCAGGAAGTGCTGGATGCCTACGAAGTCGATGCCATGGTCTTCGGCCCGGACTACATTATTCCCAAGCCGCTGGATTCACGCCTGCTCGACACCATTCCACGCGCAGTTTCCAAAGCGGCCATCGCTACCGGTGTTGCCCGAAAGTTTCCCAAAGGCAGCCAGCCGGCAAAAGAAGCTTAAAGCACGTTTTGCTCTGCATTTTTCAGCAGGCATAAAAAAGGGTCGCATGTTGCGACCCTTTTTCGTTTTACCCGCACAGCTATTTCGTAAAGTACATATAGTCTTTATCCAGTGAATAGGTCCAGGGCAGGCCTGAGTTTTTCCAGCCATTTTTCAGACGTTTGCCCTTGTTTGGCCCCTGCTTTACCTTGTCACCTTCATAACCGTCAACCACGGTGTAGACGTTGGTATAACCATTATCCGCCAGCATGTTGACGGCCTTTGCACTGCGCTTGCCTGAACGGCACATCAGGATAATGGTGTCATTTTTACTCAGGCCTTTTTTCTTCAAGGCAACAGCAATGTCGGCCACAAAGTTTTTATTTATCTTGCGCCTGTAACGGTGTTTTTTATCATCCCAGCCCGAGCTGTCCATAAAAACCGTTGGCACATGCGCGTCCATCACGGTCACCGCGCCCAGGTAATTTAACTCGGACGGCGTGCGCACATCGACAAACAGGGTCGAGTCCATATGGGCATCGGTGTATTCATAGGCCTGCGAGGCCGTCATATACAAACCCAGTTTGGTCTGCTTTTTCTTGTTCAGATTCGACCAGTCCTGCGCCATGGCCGCGTTAGCAAAAACACTTAGTACAGCGATAGCGATGAATGGTGTAAAAATACGTTTAAATGATATTGTCATCATGATACTCCTCCAATGTAAATAAAATCAAAACCATGCTCCCGATAACAGGCTTTGCCAGTGCAATGCCTTTTTATGCATCAGTAAAGTCCTGTTGCGAAATTTTTCTACAGCTCACCACCGCCTGCTCAAACCAGTTGTCTGCCAGCGGCTCAAACCAGTGCCGCTCACTACGTTGATAGGGTGGAATGAAAAAATCCAGCATGCGACTTTCTTTTGTGAGCGAGCGAAGTGCGTGAATATTGCCTTTTTCCGGGGTCAGCACGGCCATGTCTCCGGGCTTCAGAATGCGGTGCGAGTAGCGGATCAGTTCGGCGGTTCCCGGTGATGCATGCGAGGCATTGCCGCCGGCTTCATCAAACTGCCAGGCTTCCACCTCACCACTGATCACGCGCACCATGCCGGTGGCTCCCGGATGGTCGTGCAGCTGCACCAACTGTTCGCTGCTAATATTGAGAATGCCGCCATTGATGTTGCGTGACTTCATCAGGCGCTGCCACAGCCAGTAGCGATTGCCTGATTCATACGACATTTCAACCGCCTCTTTAAACCCTGGCGAATCAATATCAAGCTGCTTCAGGGACTGCATGCCACGCTCAACCATTTCCTGCTGTGCCAGCCGGGTAAGCAGACGATCTTCCGCCAGCTGGTTCATCTGCTGCTGAAATGCCGGCCAGCTGAGTTTGTCCACTGCACCACTGCCGGCCATAACCGCGCGCGGCAACAGCAGCGCCGATGCCGCCGTCAACAGCAACTGGCGACGGCTGATCATGAGGCACCTTCTGTTACAGTTTCACCGTAACCCGCATCACCGGCTTTACGCTCTTTGCCCTGCTGACGACCATCACCACCACCTTCAGGCTTGTTTTCCCTGCTCAGACGATCAAAATATTTAACCGCCAGTTCGTCATTGCCGTGGGACATCAGCTCTTTAAAGCTGTAGCCGGTCAGGCGCATGCCACGCGTGATACTCCAGTACAGCAGCCCGGCAACCAGCAGGCCATAGGCCAGACCGGCCAGAGCCTGCACAACCGGATCATGACCGAAGATATCGGGCACATGTTTGACACGGGTGATGGTGGTATCACGTGCCAGGTCTTCCCAGAAATCCTGGTATAAAGTGTATGGCAGGTAGCCCAGCAGAAAACCGGGGAAAGCGGCAACAGCAGTCATATAACCCATGCCCAGACGCATGTAGGTACGGATTTCACAGCCGATCATGGCCACTGAGCCAAAGCCCTGAAAAGCCGCTCCCAGCAATAATACCCAGGTTGGATTCATACCCAGTGGCAGCTTGATATCAAAGAACTGCCAGCCGATCATGATCGCTCCCCATAACAACAGAATCTCAATAAAGATCGCGGTAAACGGTGACATAGAACGGAACATGAAACGGGTGGAGCCGGGAATGCGCCATTTCTTTTCAAAGAAATTTTCCTTGTGTTCCAGCCCCATGGAAATCTCCGGTGTCATGAAGGCGCACTCGGTGCCAAAACCGGTTTTTGCCATGCCTACACCAGCAACAATACCGACCAGCAGCAGCCAGAACGCCATGCCCCAGCCGATAACGCTGATGGCATAATTCCAGCCGAACAGGCCATCATCCGTGCCGTAAATAAATGAACCAATGATGGCATTGCCGAAAAAGGCAAACATGAATACCAGAATGGAAATCCGCAACCAGTCACGCTTCGGGTTGTAGTTGCGACTGGCTTCACAGGCGAGACCATCCAGTGCAAACTTGCCCCCACGCTTGATACCCAGCTCGGAGGTCGCCCGGTTTTCCTGACCTTTGAAAACATGGCCGATTTTCATCACGCTCATCAGATAAAAGGTCAGGAAACCCGCCGGCAAAATTGCGGTGAGATAAAGTAATGAAGCGGTCGACATTGAAGGCAGGCCACCAAGAAAATGGTGCGTGGTACAGCCGTGTGCCAAACGCGTGCCGAAACTGAAAACGAAACCGCCGACAAAGGCCAGCATCAGTTCCTTCGCCGGGTATTTCACCCAGCCACGTGACTCACGCTCGGCACGCGCCACCAGCCAGGCACCAACCACCACGCCGATAATAATCCAGTGCACATTGGGGTCATAAGCGCGCGACCACCAGTCAATGCCCGGCACCACGGTTTGCTCAAATGCAGCGGTCATTTCCACCAGCCCTGTGGTCAGGCCGATGGGTTTTTCCAGCACGATGTAGTTCATGATTTCAGCGACACCGACAAACACGCCACTGATCCAGAAAGGCCATTGCTTGCGTAAACTTAACATCTTGTTTTCTCTCGATTAGTTACCCTGGCAAATGCCAGGAAAAGGAATATAGTTCTGCCTGCCTGACTTCGGTAGCAACTAACAGCCGCCTTCTTCCGAGATTCGTACCACGATTTTTTCAAATTTGCGCCATGCATCTTTATCTTCTACGTCAAACTTGATGGCGTTTCGATAGGCCTCCAGCGCCAGCGATAACTTGCGTTTTTTGGTGAGTCGGTCGCCCTTCGACATGCAGTCGCTGACTGAACTGCAGTTCACCTTGAATTCTTTTGCCTGTACCCCTGTCGAGTAAAATGGCATTGCCAGAACAACCACCATCATCATATTCGCTGCTTTTTTTACCTTCATTGTTATGCCCTCCAGCATTAAACTAAATTAACTTCCTCTAATATTAGAAACCTTTTATATGCGAACCCGCTTGATTTAAATCAAATCTAAGTTGCTTTCGACTTATGGATTCATTCAATTTTTTTATTGCCGGTAATCATGGCTTTCACCAGGTTTTCATTGTGTAACCGACCAGCAACAAACACGCCCGCAATATGCAGCGCCACCAGAAACAACACAAAATTGGCCGAGCCTTCATGAATTTCTTCCCAGAATTCTTCACCTTCATGCTCACCATATTCATGCTCGTCATCATCAGCGTAGGCCGCTTTTACGAAACTGATCTCAGGTAACTGTGCTGCCAGTGGCCCGGCACCTTCTTCAATGGCATACACCTTCAGGCCGCTGTAGCTCACTACCACCAGCCCCAGCAACAGGGCAAAAATCATCGCGCCACCAGCCGGGTTATGCCCCAGATAATGTTTTGACCTGCCGGCAAGCATGTCTTTGAGGTATTTGATAACGGCCTGCGGTGAATAGGCAAAATCACTGAAACGCGCAAAACGGCCACCAACAAAACCCCACAGCAAACGAAACAGCAACAGGCCGAGAATGATGTATCCGGAATAAATATGGATGTCGCTTTCTTCTTCACCACTAAGATAGGCCACGGCAAACGACAGCACCAGGCTCCAGTGAAAAATCCGTAGCAGCGGATCCCATACACGAATTTCTTTTGACATTGTTTTTTGTCTCTCTTGATGCATTTTTTTCTCCTCAGGATTGCACGACCATTGTATGAACAGGCAGCGTGAAGTCATCGGGCAAATGGCGCAAAAGGTTTCTTATTGGACATATGTCCGTTACCATCGGGCAACGAATTCAGCTATTCACCAGGAGAACCACCTGTGCCGAACATTCAGCCCAAAAACTATTTTCTGATGCTTGTTTTTTTTCTGTTGCTGCTCACCAGCGGCATTGATGTCATGAAAGACCTGGCAGAAGGCACCGACTTTAATCACGTGGCGCAGGAAACGGTGGTGTTTGCGCTGTCCTTTATTGCGCTGGGCTGGCTCACTTATGACTCCCGCCGCCAGGCAATCAAGATAAAAGCACTGCGTGAAGAACTGGCGCATGCCCGCACCCCGGAACACAAGCCTGAAAAATATGTGCTTGATGCAAAAACAAGCCTTAGCCAGGTTATCAGCCAGCAGTTTGATGACTGGCAACTGACCACCAGCGAAAAAGATGTCGGCTGGTTGTTACTGAAAGGACTCAGCCTGAAAGAAATTGCCGCGATACGTAACACACTGGAAAAAACCGTGCGTCAGCAGGCATCATCAATTTATAAAAAATCAGCACTCAGTGGCCGCCACGCATTTTCGGCCTGGTTTATAGAAGATGTTTTATAAACATACAGCAGCAGACCAGGAACACGGGCGATTATTTTTCTAATTGAATTTTTCTATTTAGCGCATGTCGATGAAGTATCGTGCTAAAACACTGGTTATACATATAAAACAGTCTCGTATTTCAAAGGAGCACTCGCCATGAATAAAATCACCATCGTCGGTGCCGGACGCGTCGGTGAATCCACCGCGCAATTTATCGCTGCCAGAAACCTGTGCCGGGAAATTGTTTTGCTGGATATACACGAAGGCGCAGCCAAAGGTGCCGCGCTGGACATTCAGGAAGTCGCACCGATCTTTGAATACGATACCCGCCTCATTGGCAGCACTGACCATGCACTGATGTCGGACTCTGACATTATTATTGTTACTGCCGGCCTGCCGCGCAAACCCGGCATGTCACGCAGTGATGTACTGTCCAGCAACATCCCCATCATCGACGGCATTGTTGACGGTGTGATGAAGTATGCACCAGATGCCATTTTGCTGTTTGTCACCAACCCGGTTGATGTCATCACCTATCACGCTTTTATCAAAACCGGCTGGCCGCGTCACCGCGTATTTGGTCAGGCCGGGGTACTCGACTCCAGCCGCATGGCAAGTTTCATCGCCATGGAAACCGGTTTTTCCAGCATGGACATCAACACCATGGTGCTCGGCGGCCATGGCGACACCATGGTGCCGATGCTGCGTTATTGCACCATCGCCGGCATTCCGGTGGAAAAATTCATCCCCGC
>WFOC01000033.1 GCA_015488295.1 Gammaproteobacteria bacterium | reverse complement strand
GCGCATGGCTGGCCACAGTAATTTTGCGAATATGACTCGCGACACCGTTGTTATCATAATTTGATGCTGCAAAAAACACGCATTATTGGCATCGACCCCGGCTCGCGCTGCACCGGTTATGGCGTGATCGACAGCGATGGCCTGCGCCACAGTTACGTGACCAGCGGTTTTGTGAAGATTGCTGGTGATGAGCTGCCTGATCGGCTAGGCATGATTTTCGAAGAAATCAGCCTCATCATCGAAAAATGGCAGCCGCAGAGCATGGGTATCGAGCAGGTGTTCGTTAATAAAAATGTCGACTCTGCGCTGAAACTTGGCCAGGCGCGCGGTGCGGCGATTTGCGCGGGCACGAATGCAAAACTGGATGTGGGCGAATACACGCCGCGGGCGATCAAAAAAGCCGTGGTTGGTAACGGCTCGGCCGATAAACAACAAATTCAACAGATGATGAAACTGCTATTAAAACTCGATTTTCTGCCGCAGAGCGACGAGGCCGACGGTCTGGCTATCGCGCTGTGCCACGCTACCCACATGAATATTAAATCGCTGGGAATTGCTACCAAAGTACGCGGCGGGCGGTGGCGATGATCGGACGATTGCAGGGCATCATTCTTGAAAAACAGCCGCCGCAAATTCTGCTTGATGTGCAGGGCGTGGGTTACGAGCTGGAAGCGTCGATGACCACGTTTTACAATCTGCCCGAATGCGGCGAGAAAATTGTTCTGCACACGCATTTAGTGGTGCGCGAAGATGCGCAGCTGTTGTACGGTTTTCATTCGCTGTCCGAACGCCTGATGTTTCGCAACCTGATCAAAATCAGCGGTGTCGGCCCCAAGCTGGCGTTGACTATTCTTTCGGGCATGAGTGCCAGCGATTTCACCCGCTGTATTCTGGAAGAGGACAGCAAGGCGCTGACCAAGCTGCCCGGTGTTGGCAAAAAAACCGCCGAACGGCTGGTGATCGAATTAAAAGACCGGTTGGATAAAGACGATGCCGTCAAGCTGCCGGGTATGCCAGAAAAAGTTGAGCGCCAGGCCAATCCGGTGAACGACGCAGTCAGCGCGCTAATCTCGCTGGGATACAAAGCGCAGCAGGCCAGCCAGATGGTGCGTGCGCTGGATGTCGAGGACAAATCCACCGAGGAAATCATTCGCGCCGCATTGCAGGGGAGCAGCTAGATGAGTGACAACCCGGTATTATCCGCAGAAAGCGTCGACGGCGAAGTGGCCATCGACCGCGCTATCCGGCCGCAGTTTCTGAAAGATTATCGCGGCCAGCCGGCGGTGACCGAGCAGCTGGAAATTTTTATTCCGGCCGCCAAAGCGCGCAGCGAAGCGCTGGATCACATCCTGTTTTTCGGCCCGCCCGGACTGGGCAAAACAACGCTGGCGCACATCGTCGCCAACGAGATGGGCGCGACACTGCATTCCACCTCCGGCCCGGTGCTGGAAAAACAGGGCGACCTGGCCGCGCTGCTGACCAACCTCGAACCACATGACGTGTTATTTATTGATGAAATTCATCGCCTTAGCCCGGTGGTGGAAGAAGTGTTGTATCCGGCGATGGAAGATCATCAACTGGATATCATGATCGGCGAAGGCCCGGCTGCGCGTTCTATCAAACTGGATCTGCCGCCGTTTACGCTGGTTGGTGCTACCACCCGCGCCGGTTCGCTGACTTCGCCCTTGCGTGACCGTTTCGGCATCGTGCTGCGACTGGATTTTTATGCGATGAATGACCTCAGTCATATCGTCAAACGTTCGTCCGACATATTAAATGTCGAGATCGACGAGAAAGGTGCGGCTGAAATCGCCCGCCGCGCCCGCGGCACACCGCGCATCGTCAACCGTCTGCTGCGCCGGGTGCGTGATTATGCGCAGGTGAAAGCCGATGGCCGAGTGAATGAGGAGATCGCCGGCAAAGCGCTGGAATTACTGAAAGTCGACCCGCTGGGCTTTGATATAATGGATCGGCGTTTGCTGCTGGCCATCATCGAAAAATTCAATGGCGGTCCGGTCGGCGTGGAAAACCTGGCGGCCGCCATCGGTGAAGAGCGCGACACTATCGAAGATGTGATCGAGCCGTATCTGATTCAGCAAGGATATTTAATGCGCACGCCGCGAGGGCGCATCGCCACCCCCAATGTGTACAAACATTTTGGTATGCGCACGCCGGAAAATCTGAACAGGGAAACAATCAAGGAACTTGCCCAGGAGCAAGACATGTTCGAATAGTTAAGCGTAGGGTGGGCATGTTTTTATGCCCACGCGGATGAATGACAACTGTAAATACCCGGGCCGGAAAGCGCTACCCATCCTACGAGATTACCGCCCGCCGGGCGGCTTGATAAAAAACAATAAAGCAGACAATGAACACACAACAAAAGGAATTTTCCTGGCCAGTACGTGTCTATTACGAGGATACCGATTCGGGTGGCGTGGTCTATTACGCTAACTACCTGAAATTTATGGAGCGTGCACGTACCGAGCTGTTACGCAGCATCGGTTACCAGCAGGATCAACTACAACAAGAGTCGGGCATTATATTTGCGGTGCGCAGCGCCAATGTGCAATATAAAAAACCGGCCAGATTTAATGACGAGTTAAACGTGGTTACATCAATTTCTTCACTGGGTAAAGCCAGTATTCATTTTAAACAATCTGTTTTTCTGGAAAGCTCGCAGCATGATTGTGCGCCGGGTTTGCTGGTTGAGGCTGAAATAAAAATCGCCTGCCTGCATGCAGAAAAATTTAGCCCGCAGGGCATCCCCTCATCCATCGTAGAAAGAATTAATAAGGAGTTTTTTTGTGGAAGCTGAAATGTCCCTGTTTTCGCTGGTCACCCGTGCCAGTTTTTTAGTACAGGCTGTGATGCTGATCCTGTTAAGTGCTTCGATACTTTCCTGGGTAATCATCGTGCTGAAATACAAAGTGCTGAAACTGGCACGCGAAGAAGCGGTACGTTTTGAAGACCAGTTCTGGTCGGGCATCAATCTGTCCGACCTCTATCAGCAGGTAAAGCGCAAGAACGAAGAGCGGCGAGGTATAGCCAGAATTTTTGAAGCCGGTTTTGCTGAATACGTGCGCACCCATAAAAACAAAACCAATCCCGATATGATGCTGGCCAGCGTGCAGCGCAGCATGAAAGTAGCGGTTGCGCGTGAGGAAGACAGCCTGAATTCACACTTGTCGTTGTTGGCAACCATCGGTTCCATCAGTCCGTACATTGGTTTGTTTGGCACGGTGTGGGGTATCATGCGTTCTTTCATTGCGCTGGGCGCGGTTGAACATGCCAGCCTGGCGATGGTCGCGCCGGGTATTGCCGAAGCGCTGATCGCCACCGCTATGGGTTTGTTTGCCGCGATTCCTGCAGTTATCGCCTACAACCGTTATGCCGAAAGTGTTGACCGGCTGTCGGGCACCTACGAAAACTTTGCTGAAGAGTTTGCCACCATCCTGCAACGTCAGAGCAATGCCCCGGAAGAGAAAACATCGTGAGTAAAAAACGTCGTGCTGTCGCTGAAATAAACGTGGTGCCATACATCGACGTGATGCTGGTGCTGCTGATTATTTTTATGATTACAGCGCCCATCGTGCAGCAAGGTGTCAAAGTTGAGTTACCGAAATTGTCCGCCAACTCCCTGCCGCCGGAAGAACAGGAGCCGGTGATTTTAACCGTGAGCAAAACCGGTGATTATTATTTAAACATTGGCGATAACCGTAAAAAGCCGGTGACTGAGGAAATGATCACGCAGCGTATCGCGCTGGTATTAAAGCAGAAACCGCAAACACCGATTCTGGTGCGTGGTGATAAAGAGGTCAGCTACGGTTCGGTGACCACAGCGATGGTGCTATTGCAATCTGCCGGTGTTGAAAAAGTGGGGCTGATGACAGAGCAGCCATAAGCTCGGTTTGTTGGAAAAATAATGAGATCAGGTTTATTTACTGAAATCAAAAATAACCCGCTGGCTTTACTGGTGGTTATTCTGTTTCATCTGGCGCTGATCGTGCTGCTAAGCATTAATCTGGCCAGCGATGAAAAACCGCCGGTGCCATCGTCGCAGAAACATAACATCATCGATGCGGTGGCGATTGATGCTAATAAATATGACGAGCGTAAAAAACAGAAAGAACTGGCGGCAAAGAAAAAGATAGCTGAACAGAAAGCCGCCCAGAGAGCTGCCGAGAAAAAACGTCTTCAGGAAAAGAAAAGAAAGCAGGCGCTGGCGCGTAAAAAAGCCGAGGAGAAAAAACGCCAGGCTGAAAAAGAAAAACAACTGGCGGCAGAAAAACAGAAAGCCATTGCGCTGAAAAAAAAGAAAGAGGCCGAGCGTAAGGCGAAGGAGAAAAAAATAAAAGAGCAAAAGGCCAGAGAGAAGAAGGAACGTTTAGCCAAAGAAAAGAAAGCCAGGGAAAAGAAAGAGCGGGAGCTGAAAGAAAAACAACGCCTGGAAGCTGAGAAAAAACGCATAGCAGAAGAAGATCGCAAGCGCCGTGCAGAAGACAAGGCCGAATTCGAACGTGCCCTGATCGAAGAAGAAAGACGCGAACAGATGGCCAGGGAGCAGGCCGCACGTGCAGCAAGATTGCAGACCATGCGCCAGCGATATATTATGCTGATAGCGCAGAAAGTTGAGAACAACTGGTTGCGTCCGGCCAGCACCAGCGACGATCAGACTTGTGAAGTGATCGTAACGCAAACCATGACGGGTGATGTCATCGAGGTTTTTTTACAGGCGTGTACCAATGATGTTGCTTTTCAGCGTTCAGTAGAGCGTGCGGTGCGTAAAGCATCGCCTTTACCAGCGCCGCCTGATCCTGAAGTTTTTGATCGACGAATATATTTTAAATTCAAGCCGAGTTAGAAAAGCCGGCATTGGATTACAAGTTTCAAGTTTTAAGAGAAAAACATTTTATGTTTAGAAAAATAATAATTGCTTTGCTCTGTCTGAGTTTTACTTCCGTGGCTCAGGCGGTTTTAAAAATTGATATTACTGAAGGTTTTGAAGGCGCGTTGCCGATTGCGGTTATTCCTTTTCAATGGAACGGCAGTGCAAAAATTGCTAATGCTGATGTCTCTGCCATTATCATGTCTGATCTGGCGCGTAGCGGAAAATTTTCACCGGTGGCAGAAAAAGACCTGATCGCGCGTCCGCAAAAACTGGCTGACGTGCATTATAAAACCTGGCGCATTGCCGGTATGGATCACATTGTTATTGGCAGTGTGGATAAACAAAGTGATGGTTCTTACCAGGTGGAGTTCCGCCTGATTGATATTTTAAAAGCCAGGCAGGTGCTGGGTTACAGTTTTAAGGCCACTGATAAAACCCTGCGCGCTGTGGCACATCAGATCAGTGATTATATTTTTACACAGATTACAGGCCTGCCGGGTGCTTTCAGTACGCGCATTGCTTACGTGACGTTAAAGCGCGACAAGAGTGTATATAAATCGCGTTTACAGGTTTCTGATACTGATGGTTATAGTCCACAAACGTTGCTGACATCGGATGAACCGATCATGTCGCCGGCCTGGTCACCGGACGGTTCGCAGCTGGCGTATGTTTCTTTTGAAAGCGGGCAGGCTGAAATTTTTACTCACAATATCCGTACTGGCGTGAGAAAAAGTCGTGCCAGATTCAAGGGGCTGAACGGTTCGCCTGCCTGGTCGCCGGACGGTAAAAAACTGTCGATGACCTTGTCCAAAGACGGTAATCCGGATATTTATATTCTGGATCTGGCTAGCGGTAAATTGCAGCGTGTGACCAATCACTGGTCGATTGATACTGAAGCGGTGTGGATGCCGGATGGTAAATCGCTTATTTATACATCAAGCCGTAGCGGCAAGCCGCAACTGTATAAGCAGTCGATTACAGGTAAATCAAAGCCTGAACGTTTGACTTATGAAGGCGGTTATAATGCCAGTGCCAGTATTTCCCCTGATGGCAAGTTTGTTGCTTATGTGCACGGTGAGGGAAATATTTATCGTATTGCCGTGCTGGAGCTGGCGACCAGGTCTTCCCGGATTTTAACTGACGGCCCGCTGGATGAATCACCGGAATATGCACCCAATAACAGTATGATTCTTTTTGCTTCACAGGAAAAACGTCAGGCGGTGCTTGCTGCGGTTTCGGTTGATGGTCGTCAAAAACAGCGTCTTGCTTTTACTGATGGAGAAGTCAGAGAGCCTTCATGGGCAGCGGTTCGTTATTAAGGAACGGGTTTGATCAAATGTGAAAAAATACAGAACTGAATAAAATTACAACGAGGTTTTTTTGAAATGAAAAAGTTATTTTTTATATTGGTACTGGCGCTTTCCATCAGCGCCTGCGGTGAAAGAATAAAACCCGATACTGAGACAGGCGGCGACACCACGAGTGCGGAGAATAATGGTAGTGCGACAGCTGGCGGCATTAATGAGGGATCGGGCATCGGTGGTGTTGCGCTGGAAGGTGGCAAGTTGGTGTCTTACGAGAAGAATGCCATCGCTGATCCGAATAATGTGTTGTCAGAAAAGGTTGTCTACTTCGCCTTTGACAGCAAATCTGTTGATGATGATTACGTTGAACTGGTCAAGCATCATGGCAAGTATCTTTCATTTAATCCTGATGCCAGCGTTCGCCTGGAAGGTCATGCTGATGAGCGTGGCACGCGTGAATATAATGTCGCACTGGCAGAAAAACGTGCGCAGTCAGTCAAGCAGTTGATGCTGTATGAAGGCGCGAGCAATGATCAGATTTCTGTTATCAGTTATGGTGAGGAGAAGCCGGTTGCTTTTGGTCATGATGAAGAGTCGATGAGTCTTAATCGCCGGGTCGAGATTGTCTATCAGTAATTGCTGGCAATAAGCGGCGGTAATGGACGGCAGTTTGAGATACAATATTCTGCTTCAAATTAATTAATCGCGATTTTTGGATAAACAATGAAAAACGAGATCATAAAAACCAGCCTGCTGATTGGCAGTCTGACCTGTTGCATGTTTGGTGCCGTGAATGTGCTGGCAGCAGATGCCAGCCTGGCAAAACTCAGTGACCAGCAGCGCATTCAACGACTCGAACGTTTGATGAGTTCGGATATATTGCGTGAGCAGAGACAGATGATGCAGTCACTGCGTGAGGAAATTGCGGCTTTGCGTGAGCAGATTGAACAGCAGGATTATGAGCTTGAAAGCATGAAGCAGCGGCAGCGTAATTTATATATTGATATGGATCGACGTATCAATAATCTTGAAGCCGGTAGCCGCAACAATACCAATATTGCAGCGCCAGTGCCGCCGCCTAATTCATTGGTGCCGGTGAATGCAGATCCGGCTGTCGCGGGCGTGGATGTTGATGGTCAGTCTGCTTATTCGAAAGCTTTTTCTCTGCTCAAAGAGGGGCAGTACGATCAGTCAATTAAAGCCTTTGAAGCTTTCAAGACCAGTTACCCGAACAGTAAATATGCTGATAACGCGCAGTACTGGCTGGGCGAGGCGAATTATGTGTCACGCGACTATAAGCGTGCGCTGTCTGAATTTCAGCAGTTGATTGCGCAATATCCTGACAGTTCGAAAAACCCCGGCGCGCGTCTGAAAATCGGTTATGTGTATTTTGAATTAAAGAACTGGTCAGCAGCGCGTGAAGCCCTGCAGCAGGTTATTACGCTGTATCCCGATACTACAGTCGCCAAAAAAGCGAAAGAGCGTCTGCAACGCATGAAGCGTGAAGGGCATTAGAGCTTTCATTCTTGTCGTCTTATGTCAGAAGCCGCAGAACAGACAGTGCGCACGCCAGCGCGTTTAAAAATCACTGAAATCTTTTATTCGCTACAGGGCGAAGCGCGTAATGTCGGCTTGCCGACGGTTTTTGTGCGCCTCACCGGCTGTCCTTTGCGTTGCTGTTATTGCGATACCGCTTATGCCTTCTCTGGTGGTGAGTGGATGGATATTGCATCCATCATTGATGAGATTAAAAAATATAAAACCATGCATGTCACTGTTACGGGCGGTGAACCGCTGGCGCAAAAAAACTGTATCGATCTTTTAGAGCAGCTTTGTGACCTGGGCTACGATGTTTCGCTGGAGACCAGCGGTGCCATTCCGGTTGATAATGTTGATAAGCGTGTTGTCAAAATTCTTGATATCAAAACACCCGGCTCTGAGGAAGAAAGTAAAAACAAATTCGAAAACTTTGAATTTCTGAATGCTGAAGATCAGGTCAAGTTTGTTATCTGTGATGAAAACGACTATTTGTGGAGCAAGCAGGTTATGGCGCAGAACCAGCTCGACGATAAATGTGAGGTTTTGTTTTCCCCCTGTCATGGAGAACTCGAAGCGGCATCACTGGCTGACTGGGTGCTGCGAGATCAGTTAAATGTCCGGTTTCAGTTTCAGCTGCATAAACATCTGTGGGGGGATAAACCCGGTGTTTGAGCGTGGCGAGGTTTTTTATGTCTGACAGTGATAATAAGCCGGAAAAAGCGATTGTGCTGCTATCCGGTGGGCTCGATTCGGCCACCGTGCTGGCGATTGCCAACGAGAGGTTTGATTGCCATGCTCTGAGTTTTGATTATGCGCAGCGCAGCCTGTCCGAAATCAATGCCGCACAGCGGCTTGCCGATAAGTTTTCTGCCAGCTTTCAGTTGATTCATATTGATGAAGGCGTGATGGCCGGGTCGGCGCTGACCGATGACAGTATTGCGGTGCCGGAAGATGCGGTAGATGAGGGCGATATACCGGTTACTTACGTGCCGGCAAGAAATACGCTGTTTCTGTCGCACGCGCTGGCGGTTGCCGAGGTGATGTCATCGCAGGATATTTTTATCGGTGTGAATGCGGTTGATTATTCGGGTTATCCTGATTGTCGTCCAGAATTTATCCGCGCCTATGAGGATATGGCGAATCTGGCCACCAGGGCCGGGGTCGAGGGCAAACGTCTGCGCATACACACGCCGCTGATCGATAAGAGCAAGGCTGAGATTATCCGTATGGGCGATGCGCTGGGTGTCGATTACGGGCTCACAGTGTCCTGTTATCAGGCAAATGCCGAAGGTGAGGCCTGTGGCCATTGCGATTCCTGCCTGTTACGGCAAAAAGGGTTCGAGGAAGTGGGGGTGTCTGATCCAACAAGGTATTTTTAGACAATATCTTGCCGAAAATATTGTTTTTCGCAGCAACTCCATGTATGATTCGCGCCTCTTGAAAAAGAATCCTTGAGAAATATATGGGCCGTTAGCTCAGTTGGTAGAGCACCGGACTTTTAATCCGATGGTCGAGCGTTCAAGTCGCTCACGGCCCACCATATAAAATAAAAAAGCCTGACGTAACTGTCAGGCTTTTTTTATACCCGCTTGTTTTGTAGCTGTTTTCTGCCATCAAGAGAAGCGAGCGGCTGGCAGCTTGTGGCAGAAGCAGAAAACCTTTGGTATAACCTGGCCGGTGGTTTCATAAGTGCCTGTGCTTTTATCTGGTGGCTGTGAGCGGCCAGTTTCTTTGTATCGGTAACGGTCGTTGTTTTTCAGCAATAAAAAAGCCCCGAACAATGTTCGGGGCTTTTTTTATAACCAGAATTAAACCTTGGTTTAGATTCTGTTGTTACATCCTTTGACTTGGACCATTAACTTCCAGACCATTACTCATGTAAGTATGGTAGTACTCAAGCGCCTTGTATACATCGCTCTGAGCTTTAAATGGTTTTGCGCGTACCTGCTTGTTACAACCGCCATAACGACGATGCAGGGTGCCCATGCCGGCCCACTTATTACGATAAACAGGGAAGCCTGATACTTGACCATAAGCTGGGCTTAAGATGTTAGCGCGTATCTTGCCGCCAGCGTAGTAATAATGACAGTCAGCACAAGCCATATTCAGCTGCCCGCGTTTTGCCCAAAAGAACTTTTTACCACGATTATAAGCTGCAATAGCTCCGGCATCGTTAGGTACTTTCACGTTAATTTTGTGGCCACGTGACAAATAGGCAAGATAAGCACCGATTTCTGTGATCTCACCCTTTTTCCACTTCAGCTTTTTCTCGCCGTTATCTGTACGGCACTTGTTGATAGCGCTTTCCAGGGTAACAACCTGACCGCTGTCAGTGTCAAAGTAGGGATAGTTTTGCTTTATGCCTTTTTTGTAGTTAGGAAAGCAGTCCACATAGCTTTTGCCATTAGCAAATTTCTTGTGGAACTTTGTTTCGCCGTGATCGATTGCGATCTCATATGAAGGAAATTCTTCAAATGCTTCCCACTGTTCACGTGAATTTTCGTCTATGGCATATACGCCATTAACGTAGTCGTTCTCGGGTACATTTGGAAACTTTTCCAGAAAGTACGAGCGCAATGCTTTTAGGTCATCATCTGGCGTTGCCTGTGCCGCAAACGGTGTCGCGGCAACTAGCATGACAGATAATGCAGTAGCAATTTTTTTCATGGTTCACCTTTTATTGTTATACCAAAATTAATATAGAGCAGCCAGGCTGCTTTTTATTTCATCTCAGCTTCGGTTGAGTCACTCTTGCCAGTATTATCTACCCAGCTTATCTTGATTTTGTCACCTGATTTAGCACCGGTGAAAGCAAAAGAAAGGAAAGGGTTTTTGGAGATAGTACCGTTCCACTGTGCATTCATTACTGTTTTGCCGTTGTATTCGCAAACGACTTCCTGAATGAAGTGAGCAGGAATTAACTTGCCAGTTTTTTTGTTTTTGCGTAAGCCAGTTTCCATTGGGTGGCTGATTAAGCATTTTACTTTTGCTTCGCCTTTCTTGACCTTAGCGCGTACTTTAATTGATGATTTAGCCATCTTTATTTAACCTCGTTATTTGTGCTTAACCGCCGCAACCACCGATGGTGACTTTGACGTTTTTGGAAGTGCTGTACAGTTTGCCGCCTGCTTTTACAATAGCGGTAACATCGGATGTTTTGCCCATTTTGATACGGGTAGAAACAAAGCCTTTTGTAGTGGCACCAAGGTTAAATGTAGCAGCCAGTGGCATTGCGTTTTTCGCAACAACGATGCTGATCGCTTCAGTGTTGGGAATTTTGCTGGTCACGGTGATAGGGACAACCGCGCCGTTTTCTGCGATATCAGGCGCTTTCAGCTTGACATCACTGCTTTCTGTTGTGATTGAGCTGCCCAGAGAAGCTTCCAGCGCAGAATTAATGTCTTTGGCTTCGAACGCAGCTTTAGGCCATGCAGCTAATACTGCTTTTGGCGTTAAAAGGCCTGCACTGATGGCAATGCCTGTTGCACCTGCTGCAAAAGTGCCTTTGAGTAATACTCTTCGATTATGATTCATCTAGTCTTACCTTCTGACTTTATAGTGTGTAAATAAATTTAGTTACCAGGTCGATTTCTTTGTCTGACATCACGGCGTGTGGGCCAAAAGGAATCATGATGGTATTTGGGTTGTTTATGCGAGCATCGTAAATCTGAGCACGAAGTTTGTCGTAGTCAGGAAAACGCGCTTTCATCGCAATAAGTGGTGGTCCAATATTACCTGCAAGTGATCCACCTTCGATCTGGTGGCATGCAAGGCAATTACCTTTTTTTCTGTTAAATGCCAGTTCTTTGCCTTTGGCGATATCAGCACCTTCATCAGCGCTGGCGATACCAGGCATGAATCCGAGGCAACCGATCAGGGCAGCGATTGACGCAGTAGTAGTTATATGTGCGGTTATCCGCATTCTTATTTCCTCCTGTTAATGTTGTTTTAATTGTTACAAGACGCTGTTTTTACATAATTATTCTTAAAAAAGCTAAAGAACAAATATTATAGTGCCCCGTACAACCTAATAAATAATTGTAGGAATATATTCATACACATGAATAGGGATATATAGCATACTCCCTAAGAGAGATAAGGCAAGGGGTTTGGTAGAAAAAAACAAAAGCTTATCGTGCGCCAGAATGTCAGTTGTTTCAGGCGTTAATGCTGTTCTTTATACTGGCGAATGACCTTTTTAAGTTCTTTTTTAGCGGCTTCCAGCCGTTGTTTTGTGGATGGGCTTATATTTTCCTGTCGCAGTGCGTGGTTGTACTGCTGTATGGCAAGCTCAATGTAGCCCTGACGAGCATACTGGTTGCCGGTGGCTTCAAGGGCTGCGCTGATCTGGCCATTGGCATAATAAGCTTTTGCTAATGCTTCGTAGATTATGCCGTAATCATCGGTTTGCAGCTGGTTTTTTAATAAAGCGATGCTTTTTTCGGGCATGTTGTTATTGTTTAATGCCTTAACCTGCGCCATGGTCACCGGCAGGTAGCCCGGGTATAGTTTTGCCAGTGCGTTCAATACGTCCAGGGCTTTTTTATCCTCATGTTTGGCGGTATATGCTTCTGCCAGTGCCAGTCTTAACCAGGGGTGCTGATGCTGTTTGGATAGTTTTTTCAAAATGCGTATCGCAATATCTGCTTTTTGTGTGTGCATTGCTGCCAGTGCTTTCTGGTATTGGCCGAGGAGGCTTTTGCCGACAACATTGTCATCCAGGTAATATTCGGGCTGATCGCTCAACAGGATAATGAGCCGTGCTTTGGCAAATTGAAAATCCAGGCTGTCTTTCGGCAGATTTTTTGTTTTTTTATCGAGGCGGTTCTTTGCTTCAGAAACACGGTTGACACCGAGTGGGTGGGTGCGCAGGTATTCCATGCCGCCGTCCGGGTTTTTACTGAGCAGAATATCAAAAAATTCGACCATGCCTTGCGGGTTGATGCCGGTGTCGGACAGAATGCCAATGCCGACGCGGTCTGCTTCGTATTCATTGCTGCGTGTGAAGTTGATGGAAGACTGCTGGCTGCCGGCGATGCCCGAGAAAAGCACGGCCTGGCCGGCCTGTGAATCCTGTGTGCCAATCAGAATAGCTGCCAGTAGTGTGGCAATGGTTAGTGCGGTTGATTGCCCGGAGTTATCGTATGCGCGTGCCAGATGGCGCTGTGAAACATGTGCGATCTCGTGTGCCAGCACGCCGGCAAGCTGGCTTTCATTGTCTGCTTCCAGAAGAAGCTGGGTATGTATGCCGATGTAGCCGGCCGGCCCGGCAAAGGCGTTGATAGTGGGAGCTTTGATGATGAAAAAATGAAACTGGTTGCCCGCAGCGTCAGAGTGAGAAGCCAGGCGTTGCCCGAGACTGGTCAGATAATAATTGATTTGCAGGTCATCAATAAAGGTCAGATTGGCACGGAGTGAGCGGTAAAAGGCCAGGCCGAGCTGCTGTTCGTCCCTGGCGCTAAAATTGCTTAATGTCGGGTCGCCCAGTGTGGGTAACCTGGCATAACTTGCTGTAACAACGGTGAGTGCCATGATCGAAGACAGCATGCTGTGAAAAGCCAGTCGCCGGAAAAATAATTTTGTATCTGAAAATATAGCCATTTTTATGAGTGAGATTATAGAAACGCTAGCTCTGTCTGATGTTTATGAAATTAAACTGCTGGCTTTATTGATTACCCAGTTTATCAAATTCAAATAGCGTCTAAAGTCTACAGGTTTTCTCGTCAGTTAATCTTTTAGTGTCGGTGAAGTTTGTTTACAGATGCTTTGGAGTCTGATGACGTGGAAAAGTTGCTTGAATCTGGTGCGGCTGCTTATGGATTCCTGAAGATATTTTGAATATCTATTGTGAGATGAAAAAAAAATGATTTACAGCGCGGATTATATTTATATACTAGAGCGAGCTGGTAGGAGGGAAATAGTGAATAAAAATAAAAAAAATACGTCGTCAGTCAATTATCTGATTGACAGAAGATGTTTTCTAAACTATTCATTACATCTAACTGAATAAATTCTTACACAGTTAAATATTAATAGTCTTTCAGACATCACACACCTACCGTTGGAGGTAGTAATAATGATAAAAGTTGTGAATAAATCACTTCTGGCAATTGCAGTTTCAGGTGTATTGGCTTCATCTGCCGTTCACGCAACCAACGGATATTTCGGGCACGGATACAGTACAAAAGAGAAGGGCCTTGCAGGTGCAGGTACCGCGTTTTCTCAGGATGCTTTGGCAGCAGCGACCAACCCGGCAGGGATGGCATTTATTGGTAGTCGTATGGATATTGGTGCTGCTTTGTTTAGCCCCTCACCCCGTAGTTATACACTGACTGGCAGTCCTTCAGCACAAAGCTTTGTGAATGCCGTGCCAGGTACATCATATGAAAGTGACAATGATTTCTTTTTAATTCCGCATTTTGCTTATAACCGTCAGTTGAACAGTGATAGCACTGTTGGTCTGTCTGTTTACGGTAATGGCGGTATGAACACCAATTACCCGGCATCTTCAACACCTTTCGGTGCGGGCACTTTTGGTGCGGGTGACGCAGGCATTAATCTGGAGCAGTTGTTCTTTAACATCAGTTACACCAAAAAGTTGAATGCCAAGCATGCCCTGGGTGGCAGCCTGATTCTGGCAGGTCAGCGTTTTGCAGCAAAGGGTCTGGAAAACTTTGCACCTTTTTCTCTGGAGCCAAATAGCTTATCAGGCAATAAGCACTCATATTCATACGGTGCCGGTATCAAGTTAGGTTACCAGGGTGAAGTTAGCAAGGGTGTTCGTGTTGGTGTTAGTTACCAGTCAAAGATCACTATGAGTGAGTTTGATGAATACAAGGGTCTGTTTGCCGAAGGCGGCGATTTTGATATTCCGTCTACCTACAATATCGGTGTTTCAATTGATGTAGGTTCATCGGGTATGATCGTTGCTGATATTCAACGAATTAATTACACTGATGTTGCCTCTGTTTCAAACCCAGTCCAGCAATTAATTAATGGTTCATGTATTCCTGGTGCGCCATTTAGTCCTAACCCGGGTGCGACTGGTGCGGGTTGTTTAGGTGGTGGTAATGGTGCTGGCTTTGGCTGGGAAGATATGACCGTTTACAAGATCGGTTACCAGTTTGATTCAGGCAATAATACTTACCGTTTCGGCTACAGTTTTACAGATCAGCCAATTCCTGAGGATCAAACCCTGTTTAATATTCTTGCGCCAGCGACCATTGAGCAGCATTTCACTGCGGGTATGACAATGAAGCTGGGCGGTAATCAGGAGTTTAATATTGCCGGCCTGTATGCGCCAAGTAGCAGCCAGAAAGGAGCAAATCCATTTGATGGCGGCGCTACGCAAATAGAGATCGAGATGTCTCAGTGGGAACTTCAGGCAGGATGGGCCTGGAAATACTGAGTTAATCTTTTGTTAGCATGATAAGAAAAGACCCCGGATGGGGTCTTTTTTTTGGTTCGCCTGAATGAGGGTGAAATTTAAGGGCGTGAATTGGCAGTGGGTGTTTTGGTTAGAAAATAATCAGCTTTAAATCATTAGTGTCAACAATTCTTCAATGTTCGATAATACGTGACTGATTTGCGCTCGAATTCGCCTTGAACGCATCTAAATAAGCATATTATAACTTATTGAACAACTTGCATCTGTCTCGAAAAAGCTTGCATAAGTTCATGCTTTTATTTAGATTAGCCGTCCTTGTTACCTGCAAAGGGCTAGATTAATTCCATGTTGTGAAGTAATTTGGAGTAGGGAACAAAAAATCAAAAGATAATAATTCAGGATTAATTTGGAGTGAAAATAGCATGATAAAAGTAAGTTCAAGAGTGCTCGCAGTGACAGCGGCAGCTGTGATTAGCATGGCATCAATGGTGGTGAATGCTGCCGGCGAAATGAAACCCTTCTTTTTGGCGTCAACCAGTACAGGTTCAGTTGCTGATAAAGTAGCCGGTGTTAAAAATTCTTTAACAAGCAATGGTTTTGAAGTGGTTGGTGAATACTCGCCATATCCGTCAGCGCACATCATCGTCGTTACTAATGATACACTGAAAAAAGCGGCCGGCACTCATGATCGTGCGGGCTATATTGCCGGTCAACGTGTTGCTATCACTAAAGTTGGTGATGAAGTGCAGGTCACATACACCAATCCTGTGTACATGGGTGCGGCTTATCATGTGAAGACTGATCTGAACCCAGTATCTCAAGCCCTGAAAAAAGCGCTGGGTGCTATTAAAGAATACGGTCCTGAAGAAGGTCTGGATGCAGATGATCTTGAAGGTTATCACTACACATTCGGTATGGAATACTTTGACGAGCCATACGAACTGGTTGAATATGACAGTTACGAGCAGGCTGTTGCTGCTGTAGAAAAAGGCCTGGCGGCTAAAACTGCCGGTGTTTCAAAAGTATATCGTATCGATGTTCCAGGCAAAAAGCAGACACTGTTTGGTGTTGCTATGGAAGGTGGTGAAAGCAACAAATATATGGATGACGCTTTCATCATGTCTGAAATTGATTTTAAACCTGTTCGTTCCACTGCTCACCTGCCATACGATATTCTGGTAACTGGCAATGAAGTTGAAGCGCTGCACGCACGTTTCCGTATTGCGGTGAATTTCCCTGACCTGAGCATGATGGGTGATAACAGCTTTATGAACATTATGCCTTCACCGGATGCTATTGAAGAAGCCCTGGCAAAAGCTGCTGGTGGTGATGTTGAGTAAAGCCTAAAAGGTTTTATTGTTTAGAAAAGCCCCGGCCAGGAGAGCTCCTTTTGGTCGGGGCTTTTTGTTGCCCGTGTGTTTTTCCTGTGCTGCAAAAACAGTGTAGTACCTTGTGGATGTTGTTCTTTAGCCGAATTCATTTAAATTGTTCGTGAAATTATCGGCGTAACCGTTTAGAATGCACGGTTCGCCTGTAGGGGTGTGGGTTATTTGCTTTGAAAAAAGCCCATGATTTATATAGGTTTTTTATAATTTAATAAGAGATAAACAGAATAGTGGAATTAACCGGCGCAGAAGTTATTATCGAATGCCTGAAAGCGGAAGGCATCGATTACGTTTTCGGCTACCCTGGTGGTGCCGTGTTGCATATTTATGATGCTTTTTACAAGCAGGACGATGTGCAGCATATCCTCGTGCGCCATGAGCAGGGCGCGACGCATGCGGCCGATGGCTATGCCCGCGCCACCGGCAAACCCGGCGTGGTGCTGGTGACCTCCGGCCCCGGTGCGACCAATGCAGTCACCGGTATCGCCACCGCCTACATGGATTCAATTCCGATGATTGTCATCACCGGCCAGGTGCCCAAGCACTTGATCGGCAACGATGCGTTTCAGGAAGTTGATTCGGTTGGCATTACGCGCCCCATCGTCAAACACAATTTCCTGATCAACGATGTCAATGACATTGCTGAGACATTCAAAAAGGCCTTTTATGTCGCCACCACCGGTCGCCCCGGCCCCGTGGTTATCGATATTCCAAAAGACATCACAGCGGAAAAAGTGGCGTTTGAATATCCAGCTGAAATCGAAATGCGCTCTTATAACCCGACAGTGAAAGGTCACAACGGGCAGATAAAACGTGCGGTTGATCTTATTGTTAAAGCCGAGCGGCCGATGATCTACACCGGCGGCGGCGTGATTCTGGGTGATGGCTCCGAGCAGCTGCGCACCTTCACCCGCTCACTGGGTTACCCCATTACACAAACCTTGATGGGACTGGGCGCGTTTCCGGCCAGTGATCCGCTATCACTAGGCATGCTGGGCATGCACGGTACCTATGAAGCCAACATGAGCATGCACCACTGTGATGTGTTGATTGCCATCGGCGCACGTTTTGATGACCGCGTTACCGGCGCGCTGGAAAAATTCTGCCCCGAAGCAAAAATTATTCACATCGATGTCGATCCGGCATCGATTTCAAAAAACGTCAAAGTTGATATTCCCATCGTTGGTGAAGTCGCACCGGTGCTGGATGCAATTAATGCCCTGCTGGGCAAGTCGCCCGAGCTGACAAACAAGGGCGCGCTGGAAAAATGGTGGGCGCAGATCAATGAATGGCGCGCCCAGGACTGCCTGAAATATGATCGCACCTGCGAGCGCATCAAGCCACAGTTTGTTGTTGAAGAATTGCACAAGGTGACCAATGGCGATGCCTTCATCACTTCCGACGTAGGTCAGCATCAGATGTTTGCCGCACAATATTATGGCTTTGACAAGCCGCGCCGCTGGATCAATTCCGGTGGCCTAGGCACCATGGGATTTGGCCTGCCGGCAGCCATGGGTGTGCAGCTGGCGCATCCGGATGAAACCGTGGCCTGCATCACAGGCGAGTCGAGCATCCAGATGTGCATTCAGGAACTGTCGACCTGCAAGCAATACGGCATGCCGCTAAAAATCATCAACCTGAACAACGGTTACATGGGCATGGTCAGGCAGTGGCAGGAATTCTTCTATGAGAAGCGTTACGCCATGTCTTACTTTGATGCACTGCCTGACTTTGTTGCGCTGGCCGAAAGTTACGGTCATGTTGGTATCAAGGTCGAAAAATCAGCCGACGTGCGCCCGGCGCTGGAAGAAGCCTTCAAGCAGAAAGATCGCCTGGTATTCCTTGATTTTATTACTGATCGTGAAGAAAACGTGTACCCGATGATTCCTGCCGGTGCCGGCCTCAACGAAATGATTCTGGTGTAAGGCCGTGGTATACGAAGACGACAATAGTGAAGCAGTAGAGATGAAACACATCATATCCATACTCCTGGAAAACGAAGCTGGAGCGCTGTCGCGTGTTGCCGGCCTGTTTTCGGCGCGTGCCTACAACATCGAATCGTTGACCGTGGCGCCAACGGATGACCCTTCGTTATCGCGCATGACGCTGGTAACAACCGGCACCGATGACATCGTCGAGCAGGTTTGCAAGCAGCTCAATAAACTGGTCGATGTCGTGAAACTGGTGAACCTGACGGATGACGCACATGTCGAACGTGAGCTGATCCTGATCAAAGTCAAAGCTGAAAATGAGCAGCGTGATGAAGTAAAACGCATCGTTGATATTTTCAATGGCCACGTCATCGACATGACAGATACCACTTACACCATCGAAGTGACCGGCGACAGCGAAAAGATTGATGCCGTGTTAAAAGCACTGGAACACATCACCATGCTTGAAGTAGTGCGCTCCGGACAGCTGGGCATGGGGCGTGGCGACAAGGGCATGGTGTAAGTCACAACACTTCCGCGACACAAACAACAGATTTTTAAATTTAAAACATTTACGGACTAAGTAACAATGAATATTTATTACGATAAAGATTGCGATCTTTCTATCATCAAAAGCAAAAAAGTATGCATCATCGGTTATGGCTCACAGGGTCATGCACATGCCGGTAACCTGCAGGATTCTGGCGCAGAAGTTTGTGTTGGTTTGCGCGAAGGCTCTTCTTCAGCAGCAAAAGCGGAAGCACACGGCATTGCCGTTAAGTCTATCGAAGACGGTGTTGCATGGGCTGACGTTGTTATGGTGCTGGCACCTGACGAGCATCAGGCTGCAATCTACAAAGATCAGATCGAACCAAATATCAAGCAGGGCGCAGCCATGGCTTTTGCGCACGGTTTCAATATTCACTTCGAAGCCATCACCCCACGTGCTGACCTCGACGTTATCATGATCGCACCAAAAGCACCGGGCCACACTGTACGCAGTGAGTTTGTTAATGGTGGTGGTATTCCTGATCTGATCGCGGTTGCACAGGATGCATCCGGTACTGCAAAAGACATCGCACTGTCTTACGCTTCAGCTATCGGTGGCGGTCGCACAGCGATCATCGAAACCACTTTCCGTGAAGAAACTGAAACAGACCTGTTCGGTGAGCAAGCAGTATTATGTGGCGGCACCACCGCACTGGTACAGGCCGGTTTTGAAACACTGGTTGAAGCCGGTTACGCACCAGAGATGGCATACTTCGAATGTCTGCACGAGCTGAAACTGATCGTTGACCTGATGTACCAGGGCGGCATCGCTGACATGCGCTACTCAATTTCAAATACCGCGGAATATGGTGACGTAACACGTGGCCCACGCGTTGTGAATGAAAATACCAAGGCAGAAATGAAGAAAATCCTGGAAGAAATTCAAAGCGGTCAGTTTGCCAAAGAGTTTATCGACGAGATGCACTCCGGTGCTAAAAACCTGGAAGCGCTGCGCAAGAAAGGCCGCGAGCACCAGATCGAAGAAGTCGGTGCCAAACTGCGTTCTATGATGCCATGGATCAAAGCCAACAAGATCGTCGATAAAAGTAAAAACTAATATTGACAGGTTGGTTAATAAAGAAAGGGCTTCGGCCCTTTTTTTATGTACAAGAAAAAACAAATCCACAGATGAAAAGCTTTTTCGTTTTTAATATCTGTGTTTATCTGCGTTCATCTGTGGAAGAATAAAAAACTTTTAAAGTTAGACGACACAACACGACTAGGCTATTCTTAACGCTATGGAAACACCACAAAATAAACCCGTCAAAAAACGCGGTCGCGGTATTTACCTGCTGCCAAACCTGATCACCACCGCCGCGCTGTTTGCCGGTTTTTATGGCATTGTCGCTGCTACCCAGGACAAGTTCGAACAGGCATGTGTGGCTATTTTTATCGCCATGATCCTCGATGCGCTCGATGGTCGTGTGGCGCGCATGACCAACACCTCCACCGAGTTCGGAGCCGAGTATGACAGCCTGGCCGATATGGGTTCCTTTGGTCTGGCACCTGCGCTGGTGATGTATGAGTGGTCTTTATCGTCGCTGGTCGATGTCGGCTGGCACTGGGGCAAGCTGGGCTGGCTGGCGGCATTTTTATATGTGGCATCGGGCGCGTTACGACTGGCGCGTTTTAATACCAGAGCCAGCAACACCGATAAACGTTATTTTCAGGGGCTGCCGAGTCCGGCGGCGGCGGCCGTTGTGGTGGGTTTTGTCTGGGCCTGTTTTGACAACGGTATCGCCGGCGAAACCGTGGCGAAGATTGCGCTGGTTATCATCGTGTTCGCTGGCGTGATGATGGTGAGCAACGTGTCTTATTACAGCTTCAAGGATATCGACTTTCACAACAAAGTACCGTTCATGGCGATGCTGATAGTGGTGATGATTTTTGTCTTTGCGGCTATCGACCCACCCATCACCCTGTTTGGCTGTTTCATGATTTATGCCCTGTCCGGACCGGTGATCAGCATTATGCGACGTTTCAGAAAGCGCAGTCGGGCAGAATAAATTTTCGTTTATCAGCCCTTGTATATTTTCTGACTTATCGCTATAGTTATTCCCGTTATGAATTATTTCACCCCACAGGCTGAGTTCTCCGTTAGACGCACATCTAAAGCGTCTGCACCGGCTGTGGCATTTCTGTCATGTGCTTTACTGCATGGCGCATCACTTCTCCTCCTGCCCTAGGGCATTACATGATTCCTGGCGAGGAGAATACGCGCTCAAACTATCTATACCAGAAATAAATTTGATTTGAAGGTCAAGTCATGAGTAATGAATTCAGCAAAAGTGAACAGTTAATAATTTTTGATACAACCTTGCGTGATGGTGAGCAAAGCCCCGGTGCTTCCATGACAAAAGACGAGAAAGTGCGTATTGCCAGATCGCTGGAGAAGATGCGCGTCGATGTCATCGAAGCCGGTTTTCCGATTGCCAGCCCCGGTGATTTTGAATCAGTAAAAGCCGTTGCTTCGGTGATAAAAAACAGCACCGTCTGCGGCCTGGCGCGAGCGCTGGAAAAAGACATCACACGCGCTGGTGAAGCATTAAAACCTGCCGAGTCTTCGCGCATCCACACCTTTATTGCCACCTCACCCATCCACATGAAAATGAAGCTGCGCATGCAGCCTGATGATGTGCTTGCGCAGGCGGTGGCTGCGGTGAAAATGGCGAGAGATTTTACCGATAACGTCGAGTTCTCACCGGAAGATGCCGGCCGTTCCGATACCGATTTCTTGTGCCGCATTATTGAAGCCGTGATCGATGCCGGTGCGAGCACCATCAACATTCCCGACACTGTGGGTTATAACATCCCGCACCAGTTCGGTGAGTTGATTCATACTTTGCTGGAGCGTATTCCAAATTCGGATAAAGCTGTTTTCTCTGTGCATTGTCATAATGATCTGGGATTGGCGGTGGGGAATTCGCTGGCGGCAGTATTAAACGGTGCGCGTCAGGTGGAATGCACCATCAATGGTTTGGGCGAACGTGCAGGCAATGCTTCGCTGGAAGAAATCGTGATGGCGGTGCGTACCCGGCAGGATGTTTTCGGCTGCGATACCCGTCTGGATACCACGCAGATCGTGCCATGTTCAAAACTGGTTTCCGGCATCACCGGCTTTCCGGTGCAGCCCAACAAGGCCATCGTTGGTGCCAATGCTTTCGCACATGAATCAGGCATTCATCAGGATGGCATTTTGAAGAGCCGTGAAACTTACGAAATCATGCGCGCGCAGGATGTCGGCTGGTCGGATAATCGCATGGTGCTGGGAAAACATTCCGGTCGCAACGCATTCAAGAGCCGCCTGCATGAGTTGAATATCGATTTTTCTTCCGAGCAGGAATTAAACGAAGCCTTTGCCCGCTTCAAGGATCTGGCGGATAAAAAGCATGAAATTTTTGATGAGGATTTACGTGCGCTGGTCGCTGACACCAACTGGGCGATTGAAAATGAGCATTACAAACTGGTGAGTTTACGTGTCTGTTCCGAGACCGGTGAAACACCTACCGCGTCAATGGTGCTGGAGATTGGTGGTGAAGAAGTTACCGCCAGTGCCAGTGGTGGCGGCCCGGTTGATGCCTCGTTCCGGGCAATTGAAAGCGTGGTCAGCAGCGACACCCAGCTGCAGCTTTATTCGGTGAACAACATCACCAGCGGTACTGACGCACAGGGTGAAGTGACCGTGCGGCTGGAAAAAGCCGGTCGTATTGTCAGCGGTCAGGGCGCGGACACAGACATTGTTATTGCCTCGGCCAATGCCTACATCAATGCCTTGAACAAGCTTGAGAAGCAGGATGATCGCGCACACCCGCAGCTTGGTGATGTGTAAGCGCGATGGCTGGTGTGAATCCGGTAATGGATGAAAATACCCGCCGTTATTATCTGGATGCAATGGGCATACAGTGCTGGGAGCTGTTGCCTGAAAACCAGCATGATGCACCAGTGCCTGAAAGTCATGACAGTGAAGCGGCTGTTACAAATCATGCCGGTCTGGAAGCGAGCATTCAGAGTTGTACAAAATGTGCACTACATAAAACACGAACGCTGGCCGTTGCCGGGCGTGGCAGGCAGTCTGCCAGCTTGATGTTTGTGACCCTGACACCCGATGAAAGTGATGAAGCTAATGTGCTGTTTAGCAAAATGCTGGCAGCAATCAATATTGCTATCGATGATGTTTACATTAGCTCTTTACTAAAGTGCAGTGTGCCTGCGAATCATCCGGTTTCAGACACAGAAATTCAGGCCTGCAATACATATTTAAAACAGCAGCTGCAATTAATACGCCCCGAACTTTTAGTCGTGCTGGGTGAGGCGGCGGCGTGCCGTTTATTGCAGAAAGAATTATCGATGGATGAGAGTCGGGCGATGAACAGCGCACTGTCGCAGCAGCTGGATTCCGTGCCGCTGTTTTTTAGTTACTCAGCGGAAGAGCTTTTACAGCAGCCGGAAAACAAACGTAAAGCCTGGGCAGACCTGCAACTGTTGCAGAAAATAATCAAAGAATAACAAATCAGTTTATGTGATGTCATGGCGGTAAATTTTCAAAACATGAATAAAAACATGAGTGCGCTGGTCGAGATACGCACCATGAATTATTTGGATTTGAAACAGGTTATGCGCGTCGAAAAAAAAGCCTACCCGCATCCGTGGACGCTGGGCATTTTTCGTGACTGTCTGCGTGTTGGCCACCATGCCTGGGTGATGTTGCTGGACCAGAAAGTTGTGGGTTATGCCGTGGTCATGTTGTCACCGGGTGAGGCGCACATCCTGAATATCTGTATCGACCCGGATTATCAGGCAAAAGGTCTGGGTCGCCACCTGTTGCGTTACCTCATCAAAAACACAAACCAGACCGACATCGACATGGTGTTGCTGGAAGTGCGTCGCTCCAACCGCAGTGCGCAACGTCTGTATCAGTCCGAAGGTTTTCATGAGCTGGGGGTGCGCAAGGCGTACTATCCGGCAGCAGATGGCCGCGAAGACGCGATTATTCTTGCGAAATATTTATCGAAAAAAACGTAGAGCCTGTTTTTGTTCTGATCACCGTGCCGTCACCGTATGAAGCCTGTATAATTGCGCCGCTATGGCTTATTTAGAAGAAGTAAAACGTCGCCGGACTTTCGCGATCATCTCCCACCCGGATGCGGGTAAAACCACGCTGACCGAAAAACTGCTGTTGTTCGGCGGTGCGATCCAGATGGCGGGCACGGTAAAGGGGCGCAAGGCGGCACGTCACGCGACCTCTGACTGGATGGAGCTGGAAAAACAGCGCGGCATCTCGGTGACATCATCGGTGATGCAGTTTCCGCACAAGGATTGCATCATCAATCTGCTGGACACCCCCGGCCACGCCGATTTCTCGGAAGATACCTATCGCACGCTGACCGCGGTCGACTCGGCCTTGATGGTCATCGACGCTGCAAAAGGTGTCGAAGAACGTACCATCAAACTGATGGACGTGTGTCGTCTGCGCACCACGCCGATCATCACCTTCGTCAACAAGATGGATCGTGAAGCGCGTGAGCCAATCGATATTCTTGACGAGATTGAAGACATTCTTAATATCAAGTGTGCGCCGATTACCTGGCCGATTGGCATGGGTAAAAATTTCAGGGGTGTGTTCAACCTGGCGACCGACACCGTGCAGTTTTTCAGCGCCACCCACGGCGGAAAAATTCAGCAGGGTGATGTTATTGAAGGCCTGGACAACCCGCAGCTGGACGAAATTCTCGGCCACATGGCAGAAGAATTGCGCGAAGAGATCGAGCTGGTTAAAGGTGCCAGCCACGAATTTGACCTGGAAGCCTATCAGAAAGGTGAATTGACACCGGTGTTTTTCGGCTCTGGTATTAACAACTTTGGTGTCGGTGAATTGCTTGATGCGCTCAACGATTTTGCACCCTCACCCAAAGCACGTGGCACGCAGACTCGAGTGGTGGAGCCGGAAGAAGAAAAATTTACCGGTTTTGTGTTCAAGATTCAGGCGAACATGGATCCCGGTCACCGTGACCGCATCGCTTTTGTGCGCATCTGTTCCGGCATGTATAAAAAAGGCATGAAGGTAAAACATGTGCGCTTTGGTAAAGACATTAAACTTGCTGATGCGGTGACCTTCATGGCATCGGATCGTGAGCAGGTCGAAACGGCTTACACCGGTGATATTATTGGTTTGCATAACCACGGCACCATGCGCATCGGTGATACTTTCACCATGGGCGAAGACCTGGCGTTTACCGGCATTCCCAACTTTGCACCGGAACTGTTTCGCCGCGCGCAACTGAAAGACCCGCTGAAAATGAAAGCGCTGCAAAAAGGTCTGATGCAATTATGTGAAGAAGGCGCAACCCAGCTTTACCGGCCGCTGCATAATAATGATCTGATTCTGGGGGCGGTCGGTGTGCTGCAGTTTGAAGTGGTGAAGCATCGTTTGATGCATGAATACAATGTGGACTGTGATTTTGAAGCAGTCAATGTCACCACCGCCCGCTGGGTGGAGTGTGATGATGAAAAAGAGCTGGCGAAGTTCAAGGCTCGGCAGACCACCAACCTGGCGCTGGATCATGCCGGTGATCTGGCCTACATCGTGCCGACGCGAGTGAACCTCGACATGACCATCGAGAAGTGGCCGAAGATTAAATTCCTGTCAACGCGAGAGCACGGGATTTATAATTGATGTTAGTGGCTGCATGACTGTTATTGAGTCAAAAGCGAAGTTGGCAGTTATCAGTTTGCAGTCGGCAGTAAAAGCAAAATCTATGCTTATGCTGCAATTACGGGGCTTTCAGGTTCTTTAGTTTTTAACTGCCAACTGCCAACTGCCAACTTCCCCTCCTGGCAGTACTCGTAAATCAAGTTAAAACTCCGCCGCTTCCACTTCACTATAAGCCTGCGCACCCTGTGGCCCCAGCAGTTCTTTATAACCGGGCCAGTCTTTGTAGGCGGTGGTGGTTTTTTTAGTGATGGCCAGCACGTCGCTGCTGTCCAGGTCTTCTTCGAATGCTTTTTTCGCCGCGTCATAAACCAGTGTCAGGTAGCCCAGATAGGCTTCGACCATGGTTTTGTCACCGGTCGGGCCATGGCCGGGCACATAGGTTTTTGCACCGCTTTTGAGGATGTTATTGATGGCTGTAATGTTTCCCTGAAAGGTGCCGTCGGATGTTCTGGGGATGCGCAGCGCTAAAACATTGTCGCCAAGAAATACCACAGAATTTTCTACCACTTCGATCATGATGTCGGTTTTGGTATGTGCCACGCCGTAGTTGTGTATCTTGAATGTGGTGTCGCCGACTTTGATCACGCGAGCGTTTTCGACAGCGTTATCCGGGCCGACCACGATAGTGCCCTTGCTTGCACCTTCGGTCATGCTGTCCATCAGCTGTACCCAGGTATCACCTGCGCCATCTTCGATTTCGGCCAGCATGTTTGTGTGACCATAAATTTTTACATCCGGATAGGCGGCTTTAACGGCCTGGTTGGCTAACCAGTGGTCGCCGTGGACATGGGTGTTAAAAACGGCGACGATATCTTCGTCACTTATTTTTTTTACTTCTGCCAGAACGTTTTCGCCAACCTGAAGTGTTGAGCCGGGATCGATGATGACCAGACCGGCAGATGTTTTGACGATGCCGGGATTATTCATGAAGCCTTTGTTTTGTGGGTTGGGTAATTCACGCGGGCCGTGCATTACCCAGGTGTTTTTGGCAACTTTTTCAAAAGAGTGAGGAAAATCGCTTTTGCTTTGTGTGCTGGATGTCTCGGCCGCTTTTTCTGATGCGGTGTCAGCTGGCGGTGAGCAGGCGGTCAGTGCAAGAAGCAGGAGTGATGCCGCGACAGGCTGAATAACGGTTTTGATTGTCTGGTTCATCTTTGTATACCTTAGTGATTGAGTATGAGCAGCGTCATTGCAGTGGCCGCTGGCAGTGCCTGGATAAACAGGATTGATCGGTTAGCGGTTATTGCTCCATATATGCCTGCAATGATAATACAACCAAGAAAAAATATCAGTGCATCAAAGCCGCCGGTGCTAACCAGACCCCATAACAGACCGGCGGCAAGAAAGCCGTTATATAGTCCCTGGTTTGCTGCCAGTGTTGCTGACTGCCGGGCAAAGTCCTGTTTCAGGCCAAAGATTTTCCAGCCTAATGGCGTGTTCCATAAAAACATCTCCAGTATCATGAACTGTATCTGTAGCAGGATGACGACACCAATGGCGGCGGTGGTTAATATTTCCATTGTTTTTCTCGTGCTGGTCTGGTTTTACGAGGTGATGTTTTTCAGCTTTTTCTGCATTTCCTGATAGCCGATTTCCTGCAGTTTTTTTATATTGTTTTTTGGTACCTGTTCAATATCGGGGTAGGCAGTAATTGCTGCTTCCAGGCTGTGTTCCCGAATCAGGTGCAGCATCGGCCAGGGTGAGCGGTTGGTGAAGTTGCTGGCATCACTTTTTGTACTGCCGGCAAAACGGTAGTCGGGGTGAAAGCTGGCAATTTGATAGCAGCCGATATAATTTAAATCTTCCAGCAGGTGGTTGGCGTAGTCCAGCCAGTCGAGATAGTCGTCGAAGGTCTGGTATGCATCCGGGTAGATTAGCAGGCTGGTTTCTATGCCCGGGTTGTCATCGAGCAAATGGAAACTGTCGGCCAGTTGCTGTAGATGTTGTTCTATGGAATCACCGGTAATGACAGTGTATTCGATGGTGTCTTTTTGAAATGGCTGCGCGGCAAACGGACATAGATTTAAGCCGATGACGATCTCCTGCACCCAGTTTTTTGTTTGTTGAATGATCGTTAGTTCAGTGTTGCTCATGCCTGTATAAATTTAATGCCGGTCGAGTTTTGCCAGCTCGCTTAAAATCTGTGTGATCAGTGATTCGCCCTGAGGCCCCATGCGGGTACAGAGTTTATCGACGTTGCGCTCGCCGTCGATCATGTCTTTTAATACTGCACTCAGGCTTGCCATGTCGCCACCGGCGTTGACCATCTGTTCGGCCATCGAACCTAGAATGCTCAGTGAATTGGTATTGCCGCGACGCGCTTCATCTATTAGTCGGGCGAACATTGGTGCGGCCTGTGATGCATCGCCACTTTGTTCGGTTTTTGGCAGTGTTGTCGGATCCTGCAGTCCACGCAGAATGCTGTCGATGATGATGGCATCTTCGTCATCAAGGCCATTGACCAGAGATTGCTCGCGGCTGCCGGCGAGAATTTTTTTAATGGCATCGACCAGTGACTGCCAGCCGTTCTGTGCTGACTGCTGTAGCACCTGGTCCAGATGTGGCCGGAGTTCCGGATTATGGATGGTTTGCACCACCGCCAGGATCAGGCTGGAATGGGTTTGTATGATTTGTTCTTTCTTATCGGGAGCGGGCATAGTTTTGGTATGTGAAGTTGTTTATGCCTTGAGGATACCTTAAATTAAGTTGGCAGTCATCAGTTGGCAGTCATCAGTTAAAAGCAAAAACTAGAAACCAATGTCATCCTGAGCGAAGCCGAAGGATCTTGCCGCTGGTACAATATTCGAGAGTTTAAGATCCTTCGGCTTCGCTCAGGATGACAATAGAAATTTGTGCTGGCACCAATAAATTGCTTGACGTGCTCCAGCGATTTTTCAAAAATTCTGCCAATTGCCAATTGCCAATTGCCAATTGCCAATTGCCAATTGCCAATTGCCAACTGCCAACTGCCAACTTTAAAAAAGCTACAGCTGTTTAATCTTCTCCGCCTGCTCTTTAAACTGCTCAATCGACTTTGTCATCTCCGCCAGACGCGCGCGTTCTTTTTCGACCACGGCAGCGGGCGCTTTGTCGACAAAGTTTTTGTTGACCAGTTTGGCGGTGGTTTTGTCGACGTTGACCTGTAACTTGCCGATTTCTTTTTCCAGTCGTGCCAGCTCGGCATCTTTGTCGATGAGGCCGGCGAGCGGGATGAGAATTTTCATTTCGCCAACCAGCGCGGTAGCTGATTCCGGTGCTTTGTCGTTTTCACCCAGCCATTCACTGCCTTCGATTTTCGCCAGGGCTTCGATGAAGTTCTGGTTTTCAGCGTACAGTGTTTTGTCTCTGTCCGATGCGTTCTGCAGTAATAATGATAATGGTTTGCCGGGCGGGATGTCCATTTCGGAGCGAATGCGACGCACGCCGCTGACAAATGTTTTTACCCACTCCAGGTCGGCTTCGGCTTTTTCGTTGATCTTGCTGCCGTCTGATTCCGGGTAGGGCTGGATCATGATGCTGTCACCAGACTTTCCAGCCAAGGGTGCAACGTGCTGCCAGCACTCTTCGGTGATGAACGGGATGATGGGGTGGTTCAGGCGCAATAAAGTTTCCAGTACGCGCACCAGTGTGCGGCGGGTGCCGCGCTGTGCATTTTCTGGCGTGTCTTCGTTGAACAGAATCGGCTTCGACAGTTCGAGATACCAGTCGCAGTAATCTTCCCAGACAAAGGCGTATAAATCCTGTGCGATTAAATCCAGTCGTGAATTTTCACTGTGTTTTTCGATGCGCGCTTCCACGCGTTGCAGGCGTGAAATAATCCACTGGTCTGCCAGTGATAAAACCACGTCGGGATTATCTGTGCCGTCGGCTAACAGGCCGGTGTCCTTGCCTTCGGCCTGCATCAATACGTAACGCGTGGCGTTCCATATTTTGTTGCAGTAGTTACGGTAGCCTTCGATGCGTGATGGCGCGAATACTACGTCGCGGCCGGTGGTGGCCAGCGAGGCAAAAGTGAAGCGCATGGCATCGGTGCCGAAGGCCGGGATGCCATCGGGGAAGTTCTTGCGTGTCAGCTTTTCGATGCGTTCGACCTGGTGGGTCTGCATCACCGCGGTGGTACGTTTTTTCACCAGTGATTCCAGGTCGATGCCGTCGATCACGTCCATCGGGTCGAGTACGTTGCCTTTGGATTTTGACATTTTCTGGCCTTCGGCATCGCGCACCAGACCGTGCACATAAACTTCACGGAACGGTACATCGCCCATGAATTTCAGGCCCATCATAATCATGCGTGCCACCCAGAAGAAGATGATGTCGAAACCGGTGACCAGCACGTTGGTCGGGTAATAGGTTTGCAGCTCCGGGGTTTTTTCCGGCCAGCCTAAAGTTGAGAATGGCCACAGTGCAGATGAGAACCAGGTGTCGAGCACGTCTTCGTCCTGGCTCAGCGGGAAGTCATCGGGCAGCTTGTTTTTTTCGCGAATTTCTTCCACGTTGTAACCAACGTAGACATTGCCGTGGTCGTCATACCAGGCAGGGATGCGATGGCCCCACCAGATCTGGCGTGAGATGCACCAGTCTTCGATGTTGTTCATCCATTCGAAGTAGGTGTTTTTCCAGTTGTCCGGGGTGAATTTTATGTCGCCGTTTTTCACCGCGTCGATGGCCGGTTTTGCCAGTGGTTCGACTTTGACGTACCACTGATCGGTTAAATAAGGTTCGATCACCGCGTTGGAACGGTCGCCGCGCGGCACCACCAGTTTGTGGTCGGCGACTTTTTCCAGCAGGCCTTTGGCTTTCAGGTCGGCAACAATTTTCTTGCGTGCTTCGTAGCGATCCATGCCGATGTAGGCTTCGGGAATGACATTATTAATGTCGTCTTCGTTATCGCGGATGGCTGCATCGACGGTGAAGATATTGATCAGGCCACCGTTGGGCAGGTCGCGTATTTCGTTTTTGTGTTTGTGGCGTGTCCAGACCTGATAGTCGTTGAAGTCGTGTGCCGGGGTAATCTTGACGCAACCGGTGCCGAATTCGGGGTCGACGTGTTCGTCAGCGATGACTGGAATCTTGCGGCCGGTCAGCGGCAGTTCGAGGAACTCGCCCAGTAAATAGGAGTAGCGTTCATCGTTGGGGTGAACGGCTACTGCGCAGTCGCCGAGCAGGGTTTCCGGGCGGGTGGTGGCGACCACGACATGGCCTGCACCGTTGCTGCGTGGGTAACGCATGTGCCACATGTGGCCGTTTTCTTCGCTGGATAAAACTTCCAGATCAGATACTGCGGTGTGCAGCACCGGGTCCCAGTTCACCAGTCGCTTGCCACGGTAGATCAGGCCTTCGTTGTACAGTCGAACAAAAACTTCGGTGACTGCCGTGGACATGCCTTCGTCCATGGTGAAGCGTTCGCGTGACCAGTCCAGTGAGGC
>WFOC01000032.1 GCA_015488295.1 Gammaproteobacteria bacterium | reverse complement strand
TTACGGCTCTTGGGCTTGCTCATTGAGCACCTCTCATTCGTCCAGTTTTCTCTTGCTTTAGGGGTTTTTCTGGACGTTTATTCTATCATCTTTCGATGATTACTTATGAAAAATCAGCAGGTTATGTATATTTCAGGATCGACTATTTAATCCCTGCATCATTGCGTAGCCTTCTAATATTCTCTGTTGAGCATCAAGACTCAACCCATCTTCTGATTGTTGCTTAGTCGAAACTCTCACGTAACCGTAAACTGCCATATTGATCTCCTAGTTGTTGTAACTCTGTAAAGGTGTGATCAGTATAGGAGACCAATCAGACGGTGTCGGGCTGTATTAGCACCATGACAAAAGATTAAAACCTAAGCTTACCTACCGCATCGAATCGAAAAGCTTCGAGTGCTACATCTTTATAATGATCGTTATGTAGGTAGCAAACCAGTGGGTCTGGGAGTCAATATACTACTCCGCTGAAAACATAGAGCACTGTTAAGATATTGACCGAGAATCTTTAGAAGATCATCACAATAATTTTTATTCATGTGACATGGTACTGGGAATTTAAGCCTCAACGATTCAAGTAGCATTACAGTGAAATTAATAACGCACACAATATATAGAATCATTCTTGAGCATAAGAAAGATCAAAGTCCTAGAAATATACAAATAGCTCTGGTGGGCAGATAGATAATTTGAACAGAGCATCCGCACCAATCCTTATAGAGAGCGGAACAAAATATTATGTCATTCCATCAGTATCTATTTATTCGCTATCATCTCCTCATCCGAGGACTTATCCATTCCGTCAGCTTTATTCATCCTCGGAAACTTTTTACATAGACACCCAAACGACAACCAGAACGAAGTGACGCGAAGCGTCGCTGAGTATTGGTTAAAGTTTGGGTGACGAGCGAAGCTCGTAAACTTATATAGATAATTTGTTATAACTGTTATATATGTTAGGCGGAACAGATTTTCGAGTATCTTATCTAACCAACTGATATATTTAACATACTTTAGATTCGACTATGTGCGCGACACCGTGTTTGATTGGTTTATCATGGCGTGCTCAATCAATTTTACACTATCACCACTTCTTGATTTCACATTTACTCTCAAACCATATTTTACGCTTTCGCATAGCTTCACGCGCGTTACGTTTATCCATATGCTTTAATTTACGGCCAGTCATTTTTTCTAATAATTCCACCGCACCAGATGGAGACCCATGAGCAAGTTTCAAACATTTAAAATCATTAACATATTCGGGTACAGCCTCTTCCTTTAATCTTGAGGTAGCACTAAGGACATGGTTCATTAGTTTTTGCCTCATTGATTTCGACTGAGATAAAACGTTCCTATATTTTTCCTTAGTATGCTTATGGCTAAATACAGCCAGTTCCATTTGTATATGCTCGGGAAGCATTAGCGATAAATCAATTTTTGTAACTGATGTCCACTTCTCAGACGCATATTCAAACGCTAAGGGAAAATCAAATTCATCACCCAAGAATAAATCTCTATACTTCTCCTCTGTCGGCACAACTAAACTCCTGTAATTACGATAAATGTAATGAAGATCAAAAACCTGTCGATCCAGACTAAGCAGCCTTTCATCCCTATTCAATCTGCTATGTTTCTTTAAACGCCTGAATGTTCTAAATGCAGGAGCTAAAAGTTTTCTTTCAGTCAACTCAAAATTCACAGCATAATTTAAATTTCTAATTTCTATATAAGGCTTCTTTTTAGTACTATCTTTTTTCGATACTAAACTTTGTATAGCACTAAGCAACCTATCGTCAGATAAAGACTTAAGCGTGTTTGAATACACATCAATATCCTTAGAATTCGGAATTGAGTATTTTGAATCTACGACGTGACACACTAAACTAGGTGACTCACTCTCTGACCTTGATGCTGCACTCTCTGAACTCGGTGACGCACTTTCCGAACTCGGTAATGTTTTCTCCGAAGACAGAGACACCTCTTCTGAACTCGAAATTGTACGATCTAAAGGAACTGCTTCGTCTCCAAAAATACCTTTAACTAGAACATCGAACTCTATATCTTCGAGCTTATCATTCTCATCTAAAACAGGCTCAGGTCTAGGATACGGGTTCATTTTATAATCACTATAAATCTCTTTTTCCATTCTTTTGTAATATCGCTTTATTCTTTCCGCATCTTCATCGACATCTATTTTCATAAAATCCATACATATTATCCCCAGCAATTCTGTTACTCATACTATTCAATAGTATAGTCACCGAAAAGTTATCCTGACAAAAAAATAAAAAGTGCCTACAAATGCGAAGTGCTTATACCTACCAACTTAAGCACTACTTACCCTTGATTCCAACCAATTGTCGTCCTATTATCTCTCACGCGAGTGCTGTAAGTGCCAATCATAGAGGAGATAACTATGGCACTTTACAAGCGAGGTAATACTTGGTGGATTAGATATACAACACCGAGTGGAAAGAGAGTCAGAATCAGCACCAAGACAACTGACAGAGTTGAAGCTCTAGAGCTTCATGATCAATTAAAATCTGAGTCATGGCGCACTGACAAGCTTGGTGAGATACCAAGTAAACAATGGAATGATGCAGCTGAGAAGTGGCTTGTAGAAACAAGTCATAAAGCTGATCATAAAAAAGATACCGGGAAGATTAAGTGGCTAAATCAACACTTGAACGGAATGCTTCTAAGAGATATTAATCGGGAATTGATTAGCAAGATTGCCCAAATAAAAGCTGAACACGCGAGCACTACTACTGCAAACAGATATTCGGCTTTGATTAGAGCCATCTTGAGAAAAGCAGCATTCGAATGGGATTGGCTCGAAGCAGTGCCAAAAGTTCGCATGTACAAGGAAGCTAGTAGACGCATCAGATGGCTAACGAGAGAACAAGCTGATACTTTGATTAAAGAACTACCTACACACCAAGCTAATGCAGCACGTTTTGCATTGGCGACTGGATTGAGGCATTCAAATGTTCTCGGTCTTACTTGGTCTCAGGTTGATCTTAGCCGTCAGCTTGCATGGATTCACCCTGATCAGGCGAAGTCACGCAAAGCCATTGCTGTTCCGCTCAACATGACTGCCATGAACGTTCTTGAATCACTGCACGGGAAACATGATGAATATGTTTTCACATATAAAGGTAATCGCATACAACGAGCTAATACTCGTGCATGGCAGAAAGCTTTATTACGTGCAGGTATCACAGACTTTCGCTGGCATGACTTACGTCATACATGGGCAAGCTGGCATGTTCAAGCTGGAACACCATTAAACGTGTTACAAGAGCTAGGTGGATGGGAATCAGTAGAGATGGTAAGAAGATACGCACATCTCTCACCTAAACATTTAGCAGAATATGCTGATCGTATTGTGAAAGACACAATTTTGACACAGTAGGATTTTAGTTAAGTTTACCTACAGAGAAATCTTCGGTTAACTTACTGAATAAATAAAGAAAAATGGTGGCCGAACCTGGAATTGAACCAGGGACACGCGGATTTTCAATCCGCTGCTCTACCAACTGAGCTATTCGGCCATTTTCGGTGCATGACAGCACTTGAGACAATTTTGAACCGAAACCAGCTTGGCTCAAAAGAAGGCGTATTTAATCGACTCGGCGCGTCTGAGTCAAGCGCCTTGGCGCATTTCGGACGATTATTTTGCCTGCAGAATGGCACTTACCGGTGCCGCCAGCGCCAGCTGCGTGATATCGGCGCACCACTGGTATCGCCCTTGCTCGGCAATCGCTCCTGTTGTCAGAGCCACCTGCACCTGACAGGGGGTGATATCAAGATGAAAGTGGCTGAAAGTATGGCGAAAAACCGGTAGATCATTGTGCTGATCCACGGTTAATTGCCAGTTCTGACAAACAGCTTCTGCCACGGCCTGATCCATCGCCAGCTCGGGCAGGCTCCACAAGCCGCCCCAGATTCCGGCCGGTGGTCGTTTTTCCATCAGGTAGTCACCCTGCTCGTTGCGAATGATGAGCAGACGTTTTTCTCGCACGGGCAGCACTTTTCTGGGTTTTCGTGTTGGCAGTTCTGCCACACGATCCGTCCGATACGCCTGGCAGTCATCGGCTAACGGGCAAACATCGCATTTTGCTGAAGCGCGGGTACACACGGTCGCGCCCAGATCCATGATCGCCTGTGTATAGTCCGCCACCTGCTGCTCGGGAGTATATTTTTCTGCCCACTGCCACAGCTGCTTTTCAACCTGCGACTGTGCCGGCCAGCCTGTTACTGCCTGATAGCGCGCCAGCACCCGCTTTACATTGCCATCAAGAATGGCGTGGCGCTGACCCAGTGCCTGTGCGAGGATGGCTCCGGCGGTCGACGGCCCAATACCCGGCAGTGCCAGCACGTCATCATAATCCTGCGGAAACTGGCCATTGTGCGACTCGGCAATTATTTGCGCAGCCTTGTGCAAGTTTCTGGCCCGGCTGTAATAACCCAGCCCCGCCCAGTGCAGCAGCACATCATCCTGCGATGCGGCCGCCAGCGCAGCAACATCGGGAAACGCCGCCATAAATTTTTCGAAATATGGAATCACCGTTGCCACCTGGGTTTGCTGCAACATGATTTCAGACACCCAGCTACGGTATAACGATGTATCTTTTTGCCAGGGCAGATCATGGCGACCGTGCTGTTTGTACCAGCGAAGCACTGCATCAGAAAATTTATTCATAATTCAGACGTGTGCATATACCGTGAAAAACATTGAACACAGCCGGACAAACGGCAGGCAATGCCCGTCCTACGATTTGCTGATACCCGGTCAGCAAAACCACTGCAAAACTGCTCACCTAAAACAAACCTTTGAGTTTGTCTTTTAATTTATCCGCCCCCCGTTTCAGTTCTTTTTTCACTCTTTCTTCAGCGCGACGACGCTCGGCATCGGCCTTCGCTTTTGCCTTATCCTTCAGGCGTTTTTTCTCAGCGTCAGCTTTGGCTTTCAGCCGTTTCTTTTCAGCATCAAGCCTGGCTTTAGCTTCTTTCTTCAAAACATCGGTGGTGGACTTTTTCAGCTTGTCTGTGTCCAGCTTGTATTGCAGCGCATCGAACGGGCCATACACACGAACGAACACCGGCTTGTCGAGAATTTTTTCTGCCACGGTTTTGCCGCGTGGCAAACTAACAGAAGAAATAACATCCAGCGTGTTCTGCATAATATCAACATGCCCTTTTGCGGTGACACGCACACGTTCCGCCGACATTAAAAAATCATTGGTACGTGCTTTACCGTTGGCAAGATTAATGGTGCTGCTGATTTTGTCGAACACGGTGACCTCACGCGGCCTGTAACTGCCCATGATGGTTTTCGACATACCAAAACCTTTGCTGTCGACATAATTGGCGACCGATGAACGCATATAAAACTCCGGATCAAAACCACGTACAGCTGTTCGTTTCATATCAAGCACGATCTGTCCTTTGCTGGCTTTCTTTAACTGGTTAATCGCGTCGCCTGTGGTTTTCACAGCCATTTTCAGATTAACCGCGCCTTCCATCTCCAGCGGTTTTTCACCCATCACGCCAACCAGAAAAGGGTTTGCTACCGGCCCGATCTGCACCTGATTGACTTTCAGGTTAATGCCATAAACCGGTGTCGCTTTTTGCACATTCACTTTCAGCGCGGCATTCACCTGCCCCTGCAACAACTGCATCGATACCGGTTTGATATTGATCTCACCCTTGTGCGCTTTCAGCGTCATCAAAAACTGTTTGATCTGATATTCTTTTGCCGTCAGTGAGGCAACTCTAAAATCACCTTCGATATCCAGTTGACGCATCATCTCAACTGGCAGTTCGATCTTTTCGTCGCCGGTAGCCGCTGCTTCGCCTGACACTGCTGCAACTGCATTTTCATCTGGCACCGCATTTTTCATTGCGGCCAGTTTTTTCTCTACCGCCGGTTCTGGCGGCAAATAATCATTGATGTTCAAATGATCAAACGCCAGTTCATAACGCAGTTGCTGCTTACTCAAATTCAGTACGTGTATCCAGCCGTTCAGGGTACTGTCATCCAGCGCCAGCACAAAATCGTTAGCCTGCAATTTTTCACCGCGTAGTTTTATTTGCGTTTTTACCGACACACGATTTAACGCGTCGGCTTTCGCCATCACCGGCAATTCCACGGCCACCCGTTTGGCCACCTCGCGAGCATTAAACGGCTGCACTTCGATGCTGCCCTGAATCACCGGGGTTTGCAGAAATTGTGAAACGGTTATATCAGCAACCGTGGTGGTACCCAGCGCTGATAACTGCAGCTGTTTAACAACAACATGCTGCGCATCCATCGATACCTTAATATCGGTTTTAATTTTTATCTGTTCCGGCTGAGGAATAAATTCGTTGGCATCGGCCAGAATAACAAATTCGAAATCGCGCAGATCAAACGCTGTGAGTTCTTTATTAATCGTCAGTTGCGTGCTTAGTTTTAAACGTGTGTCGATAGCCGGCTGGCGGTTTTCAATGCGCGCACCAAAAGCGACATCAATCGGCTGATCAAAAGTAATGGCGCTGGTCGTCAGGTTTAGTTCAGATACCCTTGCTCTGGTATTGCTGCTGCGATCATCGTAACTGATCACTGCGTCAACAAACTCGAAGCCTTCGACCTTTAATGATTTAAGCGGTGAGGCTTCTTCGGTGGCTGCAACCGCTGGCGATTTTTCCTGTGCCGGTTTGCCTGCTTTTTTTGTTTCTCCTGTCGCCGGAGCGGTGCCCGATTGCGCCAGGCTAGACCAGTTGTTGGATTTGTTTTTAGCGACTTCCAGCGAAACATTCAACCCGTGCAGGCGAATGGTGTTGACCTCTACTTCTTTTTTCAGCAGCGGCAGCACATTGATTTTTATATCCAGCTGCTGGATGGCCGCGAAGTTTTTTGCGCTGAAACCTTTTTCATTGCCCAGCGCAACGTCTTCGACTTTCAGGCCGATCCAGGGAAAAACTGACAAATTGATGTCGCCGTTAATACTGAAGCTGCGACCGGTTGCATTCTCGACCTGCGCGATAATCTGCGGCTTGTAATTATTGGCATCGAAGGTGGCAACAAAAGCCAGCAGGGCAAGCAGTACCAGCACCAGTAAAAGAAAAATGACGTTAAAAGAACGGCGCATCGCACTCATGTTTTTTCCTGTTTTTATAATCTGAAGTGACGGTTTATCACTTGCTCCATTCACCCGACTTGCCGCCGGATTTTTTCAACAGACCAATGTCGGTCATCGACATACCGCGATCCATGGCCTTGCACATATCGTAGATGGTCAGCAGCGTGATTTGCACGGCGGTTAACGCTTCCATCTCGACACCGGTCTGGCCGCTGGTCCGGACTTCGGCAATACAATGCACATATTGTTCTTTTTCATTGACTGTTAATTTAATGTCAACGTGCGTCAGTTGCAGCGGGTGGCACAGTGGCACCAGGTCGGGGGTTTTTTTCGCCGCCATGATACCGGCGATGCGCGCCACGCTAAGCACGTCGCCTTTTTTATGATCGCCGGCAATGATGCGTTGCAGGGTTTCTTCCTGCATATGGATAAAACCTTCCGCCACCGCGCAGCGTTGCGTGATGCTTTTCTCGCCCACGTCCACCATGTGTGCTTCGCCACGTTTGTTGAAGTGATTGAGTTGATCGTCTGTCATGATATTTAACCGTGCCTGCAAGCGTATTTATTAATGTTATAAAAACGTCATTATGCCATTTTTACAGCGTAATATTTAGCGAACAACTTTACACGATCTGGCTAGCACTTTACTTTCCCGCAGGGAGGCAGAGAAAAAACTAATCGTTATTTTTCTTTGCGAACCCTGCGGCTCTGCGAGAAATTCAATACGCCCTCTTACACAAAGAGCGCATCAAACTGTTACATACGCTCGAGGCGAGCGCGCAGCCGTTCGATCTCGTCAAACAGTTCAATCGCCAGCGCAGCACCGGCCAGATTCAGCCCCAAATCCTGTTGCAGGCGTTTGGCTTTTTGTACGCGATGAATACTCACCCCGCTAAAACACCAGTGCGATTTTTCAACGCCGCTGGGTTCGATACAACCTTCATCCACCAGTGCGATGATGTATTCAGCGCGCACCGCGCAGGCATCGCACAACTGCCGCATGGTCAACCGGGTTTCATCTTCGACGATGTTTCCGCTAAAAATGTCTGTTACCTGCTTGCCCATATCACACCCCGAGTTTGGCACGTGGATTAAAGTTAAACGTCTGCCGCATCTTTTCATACGCGGCTTTTTCTTCGGCCGTATTGGCCGGTGGCAGCGCAACCTGCAAAATCACATACAGATCACCAGGGCTGTTATTGGCCGAACTGGCAGGAATGCCGCGCCCCTTGAGCCGCATCTTCGCGCCATTGACCGAACCCGGTTTAATCTTCAGATCAACCACACCACCCGGTGTCGGCGCTTTCACGCTGGCACCCAGCGCCGCTTCCCACGGTGCCACGGGTAAATCCAGGTACACATCACGGCCTTCAACCCGGTAGATGCTGTGCGGATTAAATTCGATTTCCAGATACAGGTCGCCGGCTGCGCCCTGCCCCATGCCCGGATTGCCCTGACCCGCCAGACGAATATGCTGACCCTGCTTGATACCTTTGGGAATGTTGACCTTGAGCACGCGCTCTTTGGTGGTGACATGGCCACTGGCATCCACATCAGGCACCCGCAGGCTGATGGAACGGGTAGCCCCGTTCATCGCATCTTCCAGGTCGATTAAAATCTTGGCATGGTGATCGCTGCCTTTGGAATGAAAGCCGCCACCCTGCCGTGCGCCCTGAGCACGACCTCCGGCCTGACGAAACCCCTGACCAAACAGCGATTCAAAAAAGTCACTATAGGCACTGGCATCGGCTTCATTAAAACTGCTGTACTGCGTACCACCGCCGGTAAAGCCACCGCCACTGAATTCGAAACCGGCATCCCAGTCAGGCGGCGCATTGAAATCCTGACCGGCTTTCCAGTTCGCCCCCAATTGATCGTAGGCGGCACGTTTTTCCGGGTCTTTCAGCACCTCGTAAGCTTCGCCGACTTCCTTGAAGCGTTTTTCGGCATCGGCTTCTTTGCTTACGTCCGGGTGATATTTACGCGCCAGTTTTCGGTAGGCACGTTTTATCTCGTCCTGGGTGGCGCTGCGTTCGACCCCCATTATTTGGTAATAGTCTTTAAATTCCATCGTTGAAGGATACTTCAGTTTAAGTGTTTATCGTAAATTATTACGGCCAGCCCAAAATGCCCCTCTTGGGCAGAGGGCATATGAACAGCCTATAAGCTTACTCTGGGGACGATGTTGATCAATATCAATAGCGTGGCAATCAACAACATCGGGGCTGACAATATTCATGACGTGAACGCCTTAAATCGTTAAAATGCCAGCATGAGCATCGAGGTACAATTTTTCGCCAGTCTGCGTGAATCACTGGGTAAGCAGCAGGTCACGCTGGGCTACAGTGACGGCCTCGACGTGCAAGCGGTCTGGCAGCAGGCCAGCGACGGCGCAGCCATGCCCGACAACACGCTGTGCGCGATCAACATGGAATACGTTAAAACCGAAACCCCGGTAAATGATGGTGACGAAGTCGCCTTTTTTCCACCGGTCACCGGCGGCTGATTTTTACCGTGCCCGCTATTCTGCTCGATACCGTTTTTAATCCCTGGGACGAACTTCAGTCGTATCAGGAAAAACACCTGCAGGCCGGGCGCTACGGTGCCACCGCCACCTTTGTCGGCACCATGCGCGATTTCAACATTGATGACAGCGTCAGCCACATGACGCTGGAACACTACCCGGCAATGACGCAGAATTTTCTGGACAAGCTGTGCGCACAAAGCCGCGAAAAATTCGCACTCGACGACTGCCTTATCATCCACCGCTACGGTGACATCAAACCCAATGAGCCCATCGTACTGACCGTGGCCTGGTCAGCACACCGCGCCCAGGCGTTTGATGCCTGCCGTTATTTGATGGAAGAACTCAAAGCGCGCGCGCCGTTCTGGAAAAAGGAAATCACCGCCGGGGGGGAGCGCTGGGTACATGATGAGCTGCGCTCAAGTGAAAAATGAAAAATGAATAGTGAAAAATGAAAAATGAAAAATGATTTTGTTATTGCATCGCTTCACTTGCAATAGATTCTTTAGTTTTCGACTTCAATTTTTCATTTTTCACTATTCATTTTTCATTGCGTTGTTTATTCTTATTGAATAAGAATAAACAACGCCGTCTGCCCCCGCTGCACATTAAACAGTATCTGCTTGTCGCTCATTTTCACCATTTTTCTGAGGTCACTCAGGGTTTTTACCGGGGCGCGGTTGACGGACAGAATCAGGTCGCCTTTGCGTAAACGCCCATTCCAGGCAGCACTGCCGCGTGAAACACTGGCCACGACCAGAAAACTGTTGCCGCCTTCATCATGGCTTTCGATGATAGCTCCTGCCAGTTTTGGATTGAGTTTTTCACCGGGTATCGATTGCTCGATTTCATCTTCGATGTAAGCCACCAGTTTCTTTTTATCGCCATCGCGCAACACGGTGATGTCCATTCTGGCACCAACACGCATCAGACCGACCATGTTACGCATCGCCGAAGCGCTTTTCACCGGCACGCCATTAATATCGGAGATAACATCACCGGCTTCCAGGCCGGCTTTGCTGGCAGCAGAATCTTCCACCACCTGCGAGATCACCACGCCCTGGTGCATGTCCAGCCCGAAGGCGCGTGCCAGCTCCGGTGTCAGATTCTGCATAATCACACCCAGCATGCCGCGGCGTACTTCGCCGTATTCAATCAGCTGGCTGGTCAGTTCGCGCACCATGTTGATCGGAATGGCGAAACCGATGCCGACATTGCCGGTGCCGCCAGAAGCCAGAATCGCCGTGTTGATACCGATCAACTCGCCGCGCAGGTTTACCAGCGCACCACCGGAGTTGCCGGGGTTGATCGAGGCATCGGTCTGGATAAAATCTTCATAACCTTCGATACCCAGACCAGTGCGACCCAGCGCACTGATGATGCCCGAAGTCACTGTCTGACCCAGACCGAACGGATTACCGATGGCCACCGCAAAATCACCCACACGAAGTTCGGAGGAGTCAGCAAACGGGATATGCGTCAGCTTTAATTTGTCGTGTTCAACCTTCAGAATTGCCACGTCCGCTTCCGGATCGGAACCAACGATGGTGGCTTCCAGTTGCTGGCCGTCATGCAGGGTAATTGCAATTTCATCCGCACCATCAATAACATGGTGGTTGGTTACGATGTAACCCGCATCAGCATCGATGATTACACCCGACCCCAGACTTTTGACTTCCTTGCGCTGCGGCATATTTTCAAAACCCTTGAAAAAACGCCGGAACAGAGGGTCATTCAGCAAGGGATGGTTTTGCACATCAACCGAGCCACGGGTAGCAATATTCACCACCGCAGGCCGCGTTTTTTCTATCATCGGTGCCAGGCTGGGTAACGGCTGCCCGTTGACGTACGACGGCAAAGCAGCAAATGTATTAGACGTGAAAGCCGCAAGCAAAAGCACGGTGGATAATAAAAAAGGTTTAACCAGGAACATACCCTCTCCTCATGATTTGTAATCGTGTCTCATAGACCGGCTTCATTTTACATAGTTCATCGCACAGGCGCAGTATCATGTCGACATTGTGTATCAAGCCAAATACCGGGCAGCCTCTTTAGACCGGTTTAAAAATTTATCGCCTGAAGTTGCCGCCTTGAAGTTGTCCGGTCGAGCTGATAAATTCAGCCCCCTCTATTCAATATCAGGAAGAACTATGCGCAACCTCATCCGCTTAGCTGGCATTACAGCAATCTCACTTGGCCTTGTGGCCTGTAACGACAATGCCAGCAAGAACACGCCGCTGGAAACGCTGCAACAAAAAGCCAGCTACAGCTATGGCGTTGATGTTGCTACCCGCCTGAAACAGCAGGGCATCGAACTCGACGTGAATGCGCTTAACCGCGGCATTGCCGATGCCTACAACGGTGCCGAACTGGCGCTGGATGACGAAGCACGACTACAGGCCAAAACCGGTTTTCAGAACGAACTACGCGAAGCACTAATGCGTAAACAGGCAGAGATCGGTGAAAAGAACCTCGCCGCCGGCAAGGCCTTCCTTGAAGAAAACGCAAAAAAACCCGGCGTAATCACCACTGAAAGCGGCCTGCAATATAAAGTCATCACCAGCGGTGACGGCAAGCAACCGAAAGAATCTGACACCGTTACCACACACTACCGCGGCACCCTGATCGACGGCCGTGAGTTTGACAGCTCCTACAAGCGCGACCAGCCCGCATCATTCCCGGTAAAAGGCGTGATCAAAGGCTGGACCGAAGCCCTGCAATTGATGCACGTCGGTGACAAATGGCAGCTGTTTATTCCGCCTGAACTGGCCTACGGTGCCAGCCAGCGCAGCGAGCTGATTCAGCCGAATTCGACACTGATCTTTGAGATTGAATTGCTTGATGTGAAAGAGTAAATCTACACCGCAGGGTGGGCACGCTTCTGTGCCCACCTGCTGTTACAGAAACACTTTTACCGCGTGGGCATAAAAAAACATGCCCACCCTACTCGATGTTCTGGATCTGCTCGCGCATCTGCTCGATTAAAACTTTCAGCTCAACCGAAGCGTTGGTGCTGGAAATATCGGCCGACTTCGAACCCAGCGTATTGGCTTCGCGGTTGAGTTCCTGCATCAGAAAATCCAGCCGGCGACCGACGGCTTCGTCCCGATTTAATACATCACTCAGTTCCTGCAGGTGGCTGTCGAGACGATCAAGCTCTTCATCGACATCCATTTTTTGCGCCAGGTGTACCAGCTCCTGTTCCAGCCGATCCTGGTTGGCTTCGATGTCCAGCGCATCCAGCCGTTCACGCAGTTTTTGCTGGTAACGCTGCTGTATCTCCGGCATTTTTTTGCGGGTTTTTTTGACGATTTTCTGAATCGCTTCGCAGCGCTGCAATATCAGTTCACGCATGCGCTTGCCTTCGCGTTCACGATTGGCGATGAGCTCATCCAGCGCCTTGTTCAGGCTGACCTCACTCGCGCTCAAAACCGGCTTCATGTCCAGTCTGGATTCCTGCACTACGCCCGGCCATTGCAGTATTTGCACCGGATCAACCTCGGACGGCTGGTGCAGCAAACCATTAATCTGCTGACAGGCTTTGACCAGTGATTTTGCCTGTAGCGTGTTGACGGTTACACCGGCTAATTGTTGCGGGTTTGCATTAAAGCGCAAAAAGCATTCGACCTTGCCGCGTTTTAAACGGTGCTGCAATATCTCACGAAAGCGGGTTTCACTGGCGCGAAAATCTTCCGGCATCTTGAAGTTCAGTTCAAGAAAACGGTGGTTCACACTACGGATTTCCCAGATAAGTTCGCCTTCGTCCAGACTCTGCTGAATACGTGCGAAGGCTGTCATGCTTTTAATCATGTTCGGCTCTCTTGTTTATTAGCGTGCCATTTTGGCGACCCGTCGAGTCTAGCACGCTCACATTAACGACCGTCATGTATAATAGCGCAAATTTTTTCTGCACTTAAATAAAGAGATAGCTACCAACATGCGACCAAGTAACCGCCAACCGGACGAGATGCGCGCCATCCGTATTACCCGAAATTACACCAAACATGCAGAAGGTTCTGTACTGATCGAATTTGGCGATACCAAAGTTATCTGCACCGCCAGTGTCGAAGAGCGCGTGCCGGGCTTTCTGCGTGGCAAGGGTCAGGGCTGGGTCACTGCTGAATACGGCATGCTGCCCCGCTCCACCGGCTCGCGTATGCGCCGCGAGGCATCCAGCGGCAAACAGGGTGGCCGCACCATGGAAATTCAGCGTTTGATCGGTCGCGCATTGCGTGCCGGTATCGACCTGGAAGCACTGGGTGAAAACACCATCAGCCTGGACTGTGATGTCATTCAGGCCGACGGTGGTACACGCACCGCCAGTATCACCGGTGCCTGGGTTGCGCTGAACGATGCGATTGAGCACCTGCTGGCGAAAAAAGTCATCACTAAAAACCCTCTGCATCACCAGATCGCTTCAGTATCGGTTGGCATCTACAACGGCACACCGGTACTGGATCTGGATTATGCAGAAGACTCCAACGCCGAAACCGACATGAACGTGGTGATGAACAACAACGGCGGTTTCATTGAGGTACAGGGCACAGCCGAAGGGCACGCCTACAGCAAGGATGAACTGAACAGCATGCTGGCGCTGGCGGAAAAAGGCATCAACGAATTAATTGCCGCACAGTCGGCAGCAATTGAAGGCTAGAAAACATCATGAAAAAAATCACTAAAATCGTGCTCGCCAGCGGCAACGCCGGCAAGGTTCGTGAAATCAACAAACTGTTTGCCGGCAGCGGCATCGAAGTTATCCCTCAAACAGAACTTGATGTACCGGAAGTCCCCGAGACCGGCACCACTTTTGTCGAAAACGCCATCATCAAGGCGCGCCATGCAGCCGAGTGTACCGGCCTGCCCGCGATCTCTGACGATTCAGGCATCGAAGTCGATGCGCTTGATGCGCGGCCCGGTGTTTACTCGGCGCGTTATGCCGGTGCCAACGCCAGCGATGAAGACAACAATAATTTAATGCTGAGAGAACTGCAAGGCGTGCCGGAAGAAGACCGTACTGCACGTTACCAGTGCCTGATCGTGTTCATGCGCTCACACACCGACCCGGTACCGATCATCACCCAGGGCAGCTGGGAAGGCCGTATTCTGGAAGCGCCACAGGGGGACGGTGGTTTTGGTTACGACCCGATCTTTTATGTGCCAACACACGATTGTTCCGGTGGCGAACTGCCGCTGGATGTTAAGAACACTTTAAGTCATCGTTCTATCGCACTGAATGCGATGCTGGAAGAGTTTAAGAAGCATAAATATATTTAAGCGTTAAAAACTTTTTCCTTCCGCAAATACACGCAAATTTTTAAAAACAAAAAACGTTTCTATTTGCGTTCATTTGCGTGTATTTGCGAAAAACATTTATCTTTAAGGCGATGCCTGTACTCCTCTGTAACGACATCAACCTGCTGCACCTGCAGTCTCTGCTTGCCCGCTACGGCCTGGAGATCAAAACCGTCGATGATAACGCTGACATTCCCGGCAGCTTCTGGCAACCACCAGAAGCCGGACTGGTCGGTGATACGCTTTACATTCGAAACGATACGCCGGCACATTCTGCACTGCACGAGGCCTGCCATTACATCTGCATGGACCAGCAACGCAGAGACAAACTTCATACCGATGCTGGTGGTACGGCGATTGAAGAAAACGGTGTTTGTTATTTGCAGATACTATTGTCTGACTTTATTCCAGAGATGAAACGCGAACGCATGTTAAGTGACATGGATGCCTGGGGCTATTCGTTTCGCCTGGGTTCAGCGCAGGCGTGGTTTGAACAGGATGCGGAAGATGCGTTTGAGTGGCTGTTAACAAATGGACTTATCAACGCCAAAGGTGAACCAGAATGGCAGGCTCGTAAATAACCCCGAAGCAAAAATCTGTCCGTACATCCCTGGACATTCATCGCTCATTGCCATCCATGGCACCGCGACATACCGTACATCCTGTACATAAAAAAACCCTCCGAAGAGGGTTTTTAATTATGTAACTTTTATAATTTTATTAAAATTTAAAAGACACCGTTTACTTAAAGAAAATCGTTGTTTTGGTACCGGGATCTACCTTAAGAATGCTTGCACCAAAGCCGGCGTTTATTACATCAATCATTTCATTGGCAATCACCGCATAACCTCGTGCTGTAGGGTGAACACCATCTAACGAGAAAGCACCGCCGGTAGCATAAGTCGCATCGATAAAGCCTGTGCCGTAGTCGATACCGTTTGCATTCAACTCTGTCATGATGGCCGCTGCATCAAAGAAGATCAAGTTTGGGTCAGCATCCGCAGCTGCTTCAATAGTGGCATTAAAAGCTGCTCTGGCTGTGTCGATTGCTGAAATTTCTGAAGGAATTAAAACATCAGAATCAGCCAGTGGTGTACCAACTCCCCACGGCTTATCAAGTGGTGGCGTTGTGCCAGCTGAATTCGGATCCTCAGTACCAATATAAGCGCTGGCAGGCAACAGTATGAGGTCTTCAGCAGTAGCCTGTCGCATACTTAAAAGTGCAGGATCGATGCCAGTCAAATCATCTAAAGTCTCATCCATAATTACTAAAGCGTTTTGCCCTGCAGTAAAAGTAATTGTTCTACGAGCGACCTGATCAGGATCAGTTGCACCTAAAATCGCGGCAACCGCATTATTATAATCAAGGTAAGCAGCATTCAACGTATCAGCCGTCGCCTGATCCAGAGGCACCGGGTTATAAGGTACGGTTGTGAAATAAGGAATGGTGCTGACATCCGGAATATTAACCAGCATACCCTGTACCGCAGGGTTAGTAGTCGTAAACGCTCCTGTTAGGCTCGCATAAACACCAGCAAACTCGGTCGGGTCAGTAATCGCATTCGGATCACAAGCAGAAGGTGCGGATATCGGCTTACATACAGCATCTACCACTCCACCCGAAGTCGCATACGACAGCACATCATTATTGCCGATCCACATAACGTAGAATGAAGGTGCTTGCGCAGCTGCATCGCCAATCATTGAGCTAGTAGCCTGATCCTTTGCAAAACGTACAAAATACGGGTTAGCCGCCGCAGGCAAACCTGCCGGATTACCGTACCCTGCTGCACCAGCATGGAACGACTTGGCACCCGGCACACCCATATTATTAAAAGCAGTACCATTCAAACCAGAACCAATCGCTTCTGTGGTTGGCGTGCCAGCAATCGGTGCCGGACTCTCGGTTTCTGCATCTAATACCAGTCGATTATCCAGAGTAGGAGTACCACCAATCAACATACCACCAAGGTTGTCGCTCACCAATGGCTGGGTAAAACTGCCACCACCAGCTTTGGCAAACTGCGCCGCCAGCACGGCAGGGAAAGAGTTTTCCTGACCCGACAGGTAAAGCGCAGCATCAGCATAACCAGCCGTTAACGAATCACCAATAGCAACAAAGTTGCTGAAATCAGCCGAACCGCTACTGCTTGCTTTATCGCCTACAGGGCTATCAAAATCCGCACTACAAGCTGAAATAATTACGCAAGCCGTTACGACACCCGTCAATTTAATCATTTGATTAATATTCATCATTTCTTAATATCTCAATATTTATAGTTAAGGCCAAAACCAACAGCTAAGACCCGGGACTTGTAATCGCCAGCAAAAGAGATTGTTGTTCCAGACTGGTCATAATAATCGTAAGAGCCATTAAACTCGCTAAACATCAGGTACAGGAATGAAAAATCCAGCTCCAGTGTTTGAGAGAGACTATAACTTGCTCCAGCAGTCAAGCCTTTTGAATCGTTACGTGGTGTTTCAGGCGCAAAGTAACCATCCTGAATTGGCGACTCATCAAAATATGCACCGCCGCGAAGAACGGTTTTTTCATTCAGCTGATGCTGAATACCTATACGATAAATATTCACATCTTTATAGTTTCGCGGATTAGAGGACAGACCGGCACCGTTATTGAAGTACACATCAAGACTCTTGTAAGCACCCCAGTAGGTGCGGTTTATATCAAACGCCAGCACTGTCTCGGTACTCAGGTTATAAGCAATACCAATGGTCAGCTCTGCCGGCAGGATAAGATCCGCGTCGAAAGTGGTATCAGGGAAGGTGCTTTGCAGGGAAGCCGGAATATTCCGGAAATCTGCTTCTTCGCCTCTTGCCTGCATATCAACCTGTGAACGATAGCTGATACCAATCGAGTACTTCTCGCTTGGTTTTGCCATGAAGCCGATGTTGTAACCCCAGGCATCAACACCCGTCGCCTTGATGTTGACATTGGAACGGTCGCCGTTCTCATCAACCAGTGCGGTACTAAGATTACGATTAAACTCGACACCGCCGACAACATAAGTCGGACCGAAACCGATACTGTATTTGTCGTTGAATTTATAAGAGATTGTTGGCTGAATATATATTGCTTTCAGCTCAATGTTGTTAACCAGATGCGAACCGGCCCAGTCTGTTGGCCATTCCACAGAGTTTCCGTAAGGCGTATAAATACCAACACCGTAGGAAATTTTTTCATCATATTTTTTGGAAAGGTAGAAGTTGATCGGTGTGCCTATAGGATTATCTGTTTCAGCAGAAGTGTTGGTATCCTGATTCTGATACTTCGCGACACTGTCGATAAAGGTAACACCACCGGTTATGTCCATCTCGTTTTCGAGGAACACCATACCTGCAGGATTAAAAAAGACCACTTCAGAACTATCTGTCATGGCCACGCCCGTATGTCCCATACCTAATGCTTTCTGCCCCTGAAGAGCTACCCGGTAGCCCCCGGCAAATGCACTTGATGCAACACACATACTTACTGTTATTAATATTATTCTTTTCATATGTAGAGCTTCGCTGTTTAGAGAATTATTTAAGCACCTGCAATTTTTTAACATAACGCTGGTTGAAAGTCTAGAAATCAACCCAATTAATAGCAGGTTAGGCTGCCCGTCTTTATTACGACCAATTTTTGTATCACAGAGGTCGGAGTCAATTTAATAAAGCATGAGTGTTTAAAGCACTTTACTTAACTTTGTTTAAATTGACTCCGACCCCTGACCCATTATTAGCGTTTTCCTATATTGAAAACAAAGCCGCAATAAATCACTTTTCGGGCAACGGCATCGGCCGCCGGTTTTCGTCAATGGCAACATAGGTCAACACGGCTTCGGTCACTTTTATGCACGAAGTTTCGCCCTTGCTCATACGCTCGGCATAAACTTCGACTTTCACTTTTAGCGAGGTGCGGCCTTCTGCAATTATGTCAGCATAACAACTGATCAGATCACCAACGAACACCGGCTTTTTAAACTCGAAGGAATCAACAGCACGCGTTACCACCGGCCCCCGCACACGATCCAGTGCGGGGATGCTGCCGGCAATATCAACATAGGACATGATCCAGCCACCGAAGATGCTGCCACCAGGATTTATATCGGCCGGTCTTGCTGGCACGCGAATGACAGGTATGCGATTTTCAGGCAAGCTACATTCAGACATAGATTTTCAGATCAATCAGCAGATAATTAGCCGACAAACATACCACCAATCCATGAAAACAAAAACCATTAAATGCAATTTTAAAAATTCACAGAGCGAAACCCTGGACGCGCGACTCGATGTGCCCGCGAATATCGAAATTGACGAGATAAAAGACTTTATTATTTTCTGTCACTGCTTCACCTGCAGCAAGGAAACCATTACCACTTTTCGCCTGAGCCGCCTGCTTGCCGAAAACGGCTACGGCGTTCTGCGATTTGATTTCACCGGGCTGGGTAACAGCGAAGGTAATTTTTCATCAACGACTTTTTCCAGCACACAGGACGATCTGAAAAATGCGATTAAATTTCTTGAACAAAATTACCGCGCACCATCATTTCTCATGGGACATAGCCTGGGTGGCACCACGGCTCTCTCTGTAGCACAGGATTATGATTTTATAAAAGGCGTGGTCACCGTTGCCTCACCCAGTGACCCGGAACATGTGTTACATCATTTTGGTCATGCCTTAACGCTGCTTGAACAGGGCATCAATGCCAGTTTTAAAGTAGCGGGAAAATATTACGACATCACTCCTGAATTTATCAAAGACGTGCGTAATGCAAACACAAAGGAAATTTTGTCCCGGCTTGAAAAACCAGTACTTGTTTTTACTGTTGAAAACGATTCAATGGTCAACGAGAAAAATGCCAGAGAAATCCAGCAGTGGGTGAAAGGTAAAACAGAATTGGTTACTTTGAAGAACACCGATCACCTGCTTTCTGACAGGCAGACAAGTGCGGAGGTTGCGCAGCAGATTGTTGCCTGGCTGCAAAATATAAGGTAGGTCAGGCATTGCCCGACAAAGATCATTCGAGCACCAGACAAGCGGCGGGCAGTGCCCGCCCTACGAATCAGTTTTAACTCTGCACCTTGGCGATAAAAATTTTTTACCAGCCTGTCGCTTCGGCGACACCGTTACCCAACTCGGCAGGCGAACGCACGGTATGCACACCCACTTTTTCTAACGCGGCAAATTTTTCTGCGGCGGTGCCTTTACCACCAGCAATAATCGCACCAGCGTGCCCCATGCGTTTTCCTTTGGGCGCGGTGCCACCAGCAATAAATGCAGTCACCGGTTTGCTGACTTCGGACTGGATAAACTCAGCAGCTTCTTCTTCCGCGCTGCCGCCGATTTCACCGACCATTAAAATCGCTTCAGTCTGCGGATCATTTTCGAACAACTGCAAGCAATCGATAAAGCTGGTGCCGGGAATCGGATCACCGCCGATACCGATGCAGGTGCTCTGACCAAAACCGGGATCACTGGTCTGTTTCACCGCTTCGTAAGTTAAGGTACCGGAGCGCGAAACCACACCGACCTTGCCCGGCAGATGTATCTCACCCGGCATGATACCGATCTTGCACTCACCCGGCGTAATGATGCCCGGGCAGTTCGGCCCGATGATGCGTGCACCTTCACTGTCGGCGACCATCTTCACCTGCATCATATCCAGCGTTGGAATGCCTTCGGTGATGCAGACGACCAGTTCGATGCCGGCATCAATGGCTTCCAGTATCGAGTCTTTACAAAAAGGCGCGGGCACATAAATAACAGTGGCGTTTGCGCCGGTATCTTCAACCGCCTGGCGCACGGTATTAAACACCGGCAGATCAAGATGCGTCTGCCCGCCTTTGCCGGGCGTTACACCACCGACCATGTTGGTACCGTAGGCAATCGCCTGCTCGGAATGGAAGGTGCCCTGCTTGCCGGTAAAACCCTGGCAGATAACTTTTGTGTCTTTGTTTATTAATACGCTCATTTAATTCACACAATAATATTTTTATATTACGTAGGGTGGGCATGTTTTTTTTGCCCACGCGGATAACTGGTTCTTCAAAC
>WFOC01000031.1 GCA_015488295.1 Gammaproteobacteria bacterium | reverse complement strand
TTGTGAACAAGAGTTATAGTAGTGATGCGGCAGCGGCAGGCCAGTTTGACGATTTAATTGTCTGGGAGTCGCCTTATATTTTATACAGTCATATGCTGGAGGCAGGTCAGCTGCCTTGATAGCAGTGCGGCGCTATGTGTTTTGTTTTAAAACAAAACAAACATGCCCCTGTGAAGCATCGTTAATACTCAATTCATAACCATGATTATTCGCCAGTTCATAACACTGGTACAGGCCAATACCAAAACCATCCTGTGATGAAACAACTTCCCTGAATAACTGGCGGGTTATCTGCGGGTCAATGGCGCTACCCGTATCAGCAACTGATAACTGTAATTGATTATTGTTGTTTGATAAGGTCACTGAAATTTCAAGATTCGGTTCTCGAATGCGTTTGTTTCTGGCGTTATCAAGCAGGTTTTCTATGACCGTGGTGAAGATGTCAACCGGGATTTCGGAATCGCTATTGATGTCTGTAGAAAAAGTTATATGTCGACCTGTGTAGCGTATTTGTAACTGATTCCACCAGTGCAGCAAGGAGCCGCTGGAAGTCTGGCCACTGTCATCGGCTTTTGCCGGGGCGCGTAATTTTTCCAGCGTAGTGTTTAGTCGTTGAGTCAGAATCGGCATTTGTTTTTTCAGCACGTCCATTTTTTCCTGTATTTCGGCATCGTTATCATTGATGATCTGTGTCATGGTGTGCGTGGACTGCAAAATGTTTTTTACATCATGTGTCAGTTTTGAACCTGTTTCATAGATGGCCTGCATGTGTGCCTGCTTTAGCAGCAGTTGCTCCTGCAGTTTGGCGCGATAGTAAAAAGTCAGGATGCTGAGCAATAGTTTGCTGTGTAACAGCAATGAAGGGCCGACGGGTGTATAGGTGTAAATGACCAGTGAAAGTTTTTTGTCTTTAATTTCAACCTGGTGGGGAGAAATCGCACCTTCGGTTCCGCTGTCAGAAGCGGTCTGCCAGTTAACCCCGCAGATCCAGTGTTGCTGCATCAGATAGCGCAGGCTGGCAGAGAGAAAATTTTCTGGCCGGAGTCCGGTGTTGGCTTCCAGTGTTGAAATGTGCGCGAACCACTCTTCAAATGGCCCGCCGATATTCAGTACATATTTTTCCAGCAATTTTGCCAGGCCGGTAAAGCCGGCGCGTGGCACCCATAAAAAAGCTGCCAGCAATAAAAACAGACTAAGGATAATGGCGCTGATCGCTAATGATTCGATATATTTCTGCTGTGTTGTCAGGCTGATTAATACGCTGCTCATGCATAAGAATATGACCAGCAGCACAATCAGAAAGCCACGAATAAAGTCGACCTGACTGGATGCTGTATCTGATGCCGGAATAAAAAGCAGAACCAGAGGCAGCGCTAACAGTGCAATGCTGAAAGGTGTTTGTAGCGATGAGGAAATTGCCGCCAGATGGAATAGCGATGGTGTGGTTACCAGCACCAGCTCAAGAAACAATACAATGACGGCCAGACCGTAAGCCGCACGGGCAAGACCGCGAGCAAAAATACGACCGGTTAATAATGTCAGCAACAGCAATGTCCAGAAAGCGTTTAACCAGGGGTTGAACCAGTATATGAAGCCAAAGATCAGTAAAAATAAAATGATTATTTGCTTTGTACTAAAAGAGGCCTGCTGTTTAACAATCGGCTGCCACAGAAGAAACAGGCCGAAGTGCACGATCAAAAAACTTTGAGAGATTGTTCCGCCATCACCAAGATGTGTTGCGGCGAGCAGGCTGAATAAGATCAGTCCTAAAAAGCGGTGCTCATTTTTGAGCAGAAACTGGTTGTTTGTAGACATGTTGTTTTTTTGTTATTTATTACCCGTAGTGTAGAACAAGTCAGCTGGAGTTGGCAGTTTGTCGACTGCAGTTATCAGTGAAAACACTTTAAAACAGCGGACTATAAACTACCAAGAAAGGCTTTTACCGCTATAATCAGTACAGATTTATCTACCCGCCTAAAAGGTTTAAATGAAAAAAATGCTTTCCCAGGCTCTTACTATCTCCCGTTTTACTGTCATCGAATCATTAAGAAATCGCCTGTTATTATTGTCTTTTCTGATTATCGGCATTAGTTTTGCGATGGTTGAATTTATCGGTGATCTGGCAATTACCGAGCATCGGGTAACGCAGGTAGCTATTCTTGCAGCCTTTCTCAGAATGAGTGCGGTAGTAATGCTAACGTTATTTGTGGTTTCGAGCACGGTTAGAGAGCTGAATGATAAGACACTGGAAATGATTCTGGCGATGCCGATTCGGCGCGGTACGTATTATCTTGGAAAACTGGCCGGTTATTTCAGTGTTGCAGTCATCATTGCTGTAATTTTTGCTGCGCTGCTGCTGCTGTATGCTGATGCCGAGCAGGTCTCCATATGGGCGGTCTCACTGTTTTTTGAGCTGGTGCTGGTGGTGGCTTTAAGCCTGGTGATGCTGTTTACTTTCAGTCAGGTGCCAGCTGCATTAACGGCGGTGTTTATTATCTATGGTGCGGCGCGTATCGTTACGTCTATCTTTCTCATGGCGAAATACCCTATCGTTGCGCATACTTCGGTGGCGCAGCAATTTATGGATGCTTTTATTGAGCTTTTAACCTGGCTGTTGCCTGACCTGCATCGCTTTACCCGGACAGAATGGCTTACTTATAACACTGCCGACTGGAGTCTATTATTACCGTTGTTCGGGCAAACGGTTGTTTATCTGATATTCCTGTCTTTTATTGCCCTGTTTGATTTTTACAGGAAAAATTTTTAGAGGTCACGGATGTTCTACAGTCATTTTTTACATAAAGAAAGGCCGGTCAGTGATGTGCCCTTATCGATAAAAATTTTTCTCCTGATCTCACTGGTATTACAGTTATTCTGGCATAGTGTGCAGGAGCCGGTGGTTGCAAAAGCTGAAGACCTGCCGCCACCGTTATCTACACGCGCCTATGTAATGAGTTCACTTGGTGAGCCGATAGCGGTCTCCAAATTTCTCAATCTCTGGCTACAGGCGTTTGATAACCAGCCGGGTGCCAGTATTTCCTTTCATCAGTTAAACTACCCACGGATAACCGAATGGCTGGATACCATTCTGGCGCTGGATCCCCGGGGACATTATCCGATGCTGGTTGCGGCAAGGGTTTATGGCAGCATCAAAAACCCGGAAAAACAGCGTATTATGACGGAATATATTTTCCATAAGTTTAACGAAAACCCGAATAAGTACTGGCGCTGGCTGGCACATGCGATAATAACGGCGAAGCATGAGATAAAAGATAACGTGCTGGCGTTAAAGTATGCGGATGCCCTGGCAGAAAAAGCCAGCGGTAAAAATGTACCGTACTGGGCGAAGGACATGAAAATTATCGTGCTGGAAGACATGGGTGAAGTGGAGGCGGCGAAGATTCTGGTTGGTGCCCTGATTGATAGCGGTGAGATTACTGATCCGTACGAACTGAACTTTTTGACGCAAAAAATAGCGGCTTTGGAAAAAAAGGTGCTTGAAAAGCAACAAAGTGTTGAAAGATAGACGGTTTTTTATGAAAAAAGCTTGCGTATTTACTGCAATCCCGCATTATATGGGCTATATAAGATTGGTATGGTAATTGCTCTATTGAATAATAAGAACATAAAAATAATGCAATTTAGATTGAGATGAATGTAATGAATAAAGTATCGAAGCAGAAAGGGTTCACTCTTATTGAGATAGCCATTGTACTGGTAATTATTGGCTTATTATTAGGAGGTGTATTAAAAGGGCAGGAGTTAATTAATACTGCGAGAGTACGTGCACTGAACAATACGGTAGACGGTATAACCGCAGCCTGGTTCAGTTTTCAGGATCGCTATCGCGCGTTTCCTGGTGATTACACACAGGCATCGGTGAATCTGCCGGGCGCACCGACAAATGGTGACGGTAATGGTTTGGTGGGTGATGCTGGCGGTGCCGACGCACCGGCTGAAAGAGCCATGGTCTGGATGCATTTACAATCTGCTGGTTATATCACGGGTGGCTTTGATAACGCCGCAGCAACCGTACCCAATGCGGACGAATATGGTTGTCCGGTAACAGTGTGTCCTGACAATGGTTTTGGTGCAGGTATGAACCTGAATTATGGTGAGTTACGTCAGGCACAAACAGGTTCAGATGCTCATGAGTTGATTACCGGCCGAGGTATTCCTGTAGAAGTTATTGCTGAGCTGGATCGGAAAGTTGATGATGGCTCACCAGATTCTGGAGCAATGCAGTTAGGTATTGCCGGTAGTGGCTGGGTTGCTGCTGATGTGACGGAGTGCCAGGCAGCAGGTGACCCGACCTTGTATGGTTTGCTGACACCCAGTTCCAATTGTGCGGCTGTGTTCAGAAACTTCTGATACGAGTTACAGAGAATAGATTACAAAAAGAGTCCTTCAGGACTCTTTTTTATGCTAGGGGAAGAATATTATATTTCGCAGCTTAAGCAAATCGGTGTGAATGACCATGATGATCAAATGCCAGAAAGTTGTTAAACAGTTTGTCCGTAAAGTTGTGCTGAATGAGGTTAGCCTTGAAATAAAACAGGGTGAGTTTTTTGGCCTGGTTGGTATGAATGGCAGTGGCAAATCAACGTTGATCAAGGCTGTTTTAGATTTAATCAGTATCGATGCTGGCAGCATAGAGATACAGGGACGCTCCCATCGAATGGTGGTTTCGCGTGAAAATACTGCTTATCTTCCGGACCGGTTTTCTCCGCCGGTACATTTAACGGGCAAGGACTTTATTCAGTATATGCTGCGTTTGCATGATAATCACTGTGATCAGCAACAGATTGATAATCTTCTTGATGGCCTGGAACTGGACAAAGCGGCCATGCAGGAACCGGTGAATAAATTGTCCAAAGGCATGACGCAAAAGCTGGGGCTGGCTTCCTGTCTGTTAAGCGGGAAATTGTTATTGATTCTGGATGAACCCATGAGTGGTCTCGATCCGCGAGCAAGAGTGCTGTTTAAAAAGCAGCTGGCGAAATTAAAACAACAGGGCGTTACGGTTTTTTTTAGTTCGCACGTACTGGCCGATGTTGAAGAGCTGGCCGATACCATGGCGGTGTTGCATAACAGCAGAATTTATTTTTCAGGCTCGCCGGAAAACTTTAAGCAGCAGTACCATGGTGAGAATGTTGAGCAGGCTTATATGAACTGTATTGAAAATAAAGTTGGCAGTTAGCAGTAGGCAGTTTTCAGTTAAAAACAAAAAACATAGTTATCCTTCAACGACTGTTTATGATGACAGTCGTGTTATGGTTTGACCTTCCTCGCAGCATTTTTAAAATTACTGCCAACTGTCAACTGTCAACTGTCAACTGCCAACTGCCAACTGCCAACTAAAGCCCCAGCTCTTTAATCTTTCTGGTCAGGGTGTTTCTTCCCCAGCCTAATAATTTTGCCGCATCATTTTTTCGCCCATTGGTTTTTTGCAGAGCGGCTGTGATCAGTATTTCTTCGACCTGTGAAATGATGGCAGAAGCAATTTCTGTTTCGCCGGATAACAGTTGTCGCTGTACGGTGGAGGCAAGTAGTTTTTTCCAGTCACTGCTGGCCTCTGTGTTGTTGACCTGGTTGTCTGCTAATAACTCTGGTGGCAGATCTGAAATGTGAACTGTCGGGCCGGAAGTCATCACTGCCAGCCAGTGACAGGTATTTTCCAGTTGGCGAACATTGCCCGGCCAGTGCAGTGATGAAAGGTAAGTCATGGTTTCATCATCAATGGTTTTAGTTGCAACCTCACCTTCTTCAACCGCAATTTCCTTGATCGCGCGCTGTAAAAATAATCGTAGTAATGCCGGGATGTCTTCTCTGCGTTCACGCAAGGCCGGCAGTTGAATACGGATGACATTCAGGCGGTGAAACAGATCTTCACGGAACAGGCCTTTTTTAACATGTTCCTCGAGGTTCTGGTGAGTGGCAGCAATTACCCGCACATTGACCTTGATGGGTGTGTGTCCGCCGACACGGTAGAAAACGCCATCAGAAAGTACGCGCAATAAACGGGTCTGCAATTCAGCGGGCATGTCACCGATTTCATCGAGAAATAAAGTGCCACCGTCAGCCTGTTCAAAGCGGCCTTTACGCAATGCCTGGGCACCGGTGAAAGCCCCTTTTTCGTGACCGAATAATTCAGACTCCAGTAATTCTTTTGGAATCGCTGCAGTGTTCAGCGCGATAAAAGCCTGCTCGGCGCGCGGGCTGTGTTTGTGTAATGACAAAGCAACCAGCTCTTTACCGGTGCCTGACTCGCCAGTGATTAAAACGCTGATGACAGATTTTGATAGCCGGCCGATGGTGCGAAACACCTCCTGCATGGCCGGTGCTGCGCCAATAATTTCTGGCCCGTCCTTGTCTGAAATCAATGCCTTTTCTGCACCGAGTTTTCTGTTGCATGCACGTTGTGCAACATCAACCGCGTCGTCGATATCAAAAGGTTTGGGCAAATATTCAAACGCGCCGCCCTGGTAGGCCGAAACGGCGCTGTCCAGATCCGTATGTGCAGTCATGATGATGACTGGCAGTTCGGGAAAATCTGTGGAAAGTTGTGACAGTAATTCCAGGCCGTCAATACCGGGCATGCGTACATCGGTGATGATGGCATCGGGTGATTCGGTTTTCAGCCGGCTTAGAATAGTGTTGGCATTATCAAAACTGGTAACGATAAAACCGGCACCTTCAAGTGCTTTTTGCAAGACCCAGCGAATTGAGTCGTCATCATCAATGATCCAGATATGCCTCTTTGATGTTGTGGCTGGGCTCATTTGTCTGCTCCGGTAGACGTTTCGTTGTGTATGTTTATGGGTACTAAAATTGTAAATACTGTTTTTTCAGGGGTGCTGAAAAATTCGATTAAACCATTGTGCTGGTGCACCAGTGATTGTGCGATTGATAAACCGAGACCAGTGCCGTCGGCGTGACCGGTGATCATTGGCATAAATATTTTTTCCTGCAATTCTCTTGATACGCCGCCGCCATTGTCTTCGATGTCGATGCGTGCGACCAGAGCATGGCTGTGTGAACCGATTTTACAGTTGCGTTGCGTGCGGGTTTTGTAGGTAATCTTGCCCTGGCGTGGCGGCTTGGTTTTAAGTGAGGATATCGAGGTTACTGCATTGCGTGTGATGTTCAGTATCACCTGAATCATCATTGATTCGTCGGCATATAATTCGGGTATGCTGGGGTCATAATCAGCGGCGATTACAATCTGGCCATTCTCCGCCAGCACCAGCTGGCGCACGTGCTCCAGAATCCGGTGGATGTTGACGTTGGTTTTGGTCGGGATGTCTTTGGGCCCGACCATGCGATCAAGCAGGTTTTTTAAACGATCTGTTTCATTGATGATGATCTGGGTGAACTGTTTGTTCGAGTCATCACCGTTCGCATTGTTTGCGAGCTCTCTTTCCAGTAATTGTGCAGAACCACGGATACCGCCCAGCGGGTTTTTTATTTCATGTGCCAGACCACGCAGCAAACTTTTGCTGGCTTCATACTGGCTGAGAATACTTTCTTCGTGAGAGAGTTTCTGTTGTGTTTTTATGCGGATGAATTCGAGCAGCAAAAATTTGCCGTCAGGTTTGTATTGTATGGGGGATACCGAATAATCCACATCAATGGTTTTGTGATGATGCAGTCGTAGTTGATCTTCGTAAACCGTGTAAGGGTGTGCCGAAATCAGAGAACGCTGCAGGCGGTCAAAAAATTCATGTTCATTGATTACCAGTTCACGAATGGTCTTTTTTGTGGCCCGGGTATTACTGATGTGAAATAGCATCTCGGCTGCAGGATTCATGCAAACGACTTGCAGATTTTCACCAATGACGACCACTGCAGAGTGCAGGTTGTCGATGATGCTTTGAGGCGAATTGTATTCAGTAGCGACCATGGTGAGCTTAATGCAATAACTGAACCAGTTTTTTTGATTTAAATAATTTATTTATCGTATATTTTTCAATACGTTATATTTGCATCAAAAAGCATTTTTACAGTGAACAGATGTAATCACTATTCTAAAGCACCATTGTGGTGCAGCGCTAGTGTTTTAGGCGGAGTCTTTTTCAGGGCGTGTGGCGAGTGGGGTTTATTACGGGCTTGTTCGTGGTACGACAGTATGTTTGATATGCACGGTAATGGTTTTTGTGCGCTTGATGATTTTGCCTTTTTTGTCCCTTATCTGTGCCTGCAGTTTATGTTCGCCGCGATCAGCGCGGCCGATCCGTAATAACAGGCTGCGGCTTTTTTTCACCAGTGGTTTGCCGTCCATTATCAGCCAGGTGGTATGGCCTTCCTTGATGTTTAATGCGGGTGAGACTTTTAGTGAGACTGTCAGCTGCGGGTTATTCCAGATAACTTCATTGTTTTTGGGAGCCGCAATGCTGAAGTGGGTGTACTTGAAAGCTTTCTCTTCAGGTTCTTTGTCGGCTTCCTTTTTTACCGGAATGTTGGGTGCGTCCATAATGGTGAGCGATGGTGGGGTGAATTGCTTTGAGTTATTAAACGGCTTGTCGGAATAGACAACGTTGCCCTCTTCATCCAGACCTTTGTATAACTCGGCACTGGCAGAAAAAGTGATGATGAGAGCGGTTAGTAATATGCCTTTTAAGATGCTGTGTTCCATCGTTCAAGCATAACTTTTGTTTGGCATGACCGCAATAAAAAACCCCGCACAGAGTGTGCGGGGTTTTTGTATATAAAACGCTGCCGGTGTTTAAACCGGTGTGCGCCTGATATGCTGGTTTGAAATTAAACGCTGTAGTACATATCGAATTCACAGGGGTGAGTAGACATGCGCAGGCGTTGAACTTCCTCATTTTTCAGTTCAATGAAGCCGTCGATCATGTCGTCATCGAATACACCGCCTTCGGTCAGGAAGGCGCGATCAGCATCCAGTGCAGCAAGCGCTTCGTCGAAAGAAGTTGCCACCTGTGGAATCAGTGCTTCTTCTTCTGGAGGCAGGTCATACAGGTCTTTAGATGCCGCTTCACCTGGATCGATCTTGTTCTTGATACCGTCAAGGCCAGCCATCAGCATGGATGCAAAGCACAGGTAAGGGTTGGCAGTGTTGTCACCGAAACGTACTTCGATACGACGGCCTTTCGGATTGTTGATGAAAGGAATACGGATCGCAGCAGAGCGGTTACGTGCTGAGTAAGCCAGCATTACAGGTGCTTCGAAACCAGGAACCAGACGTTTGTAGCTGTTGGTTGAAGCGTTGGCAAAAGCGTTCAGTGCTTTAGCGTGCTTGATGATGCCACCGATGTACCACAGCGCTTCCTGAGACAGGCCGCCGTACAGATCGCCAGAGAACAGGTTTTCGCCATTCTTGAAGATAGACTGGTGAACGTGCATGCCGTTACCGTTGTCGCCAACGATTGGCTTGGGCATGAAAGTTGCTGTCTTGCCGTATGCGTGAGCAACATTATGTACAACATATTTGTAGATCTGAACTTCGTCAGCTTTGCGTACCATGGTGTTGAATACGGCACCGATCTCACACTGACCGGCGGTGCCGACTTCGTGGTGATGTACTTCGGTTTTAGCGCCCATTTCGTCCATAACCAGACACATTGCAGAACGCAGGTCCTGTAATGAGTCAACAGGTGGTACAGGGAAATAACCGCCTTTAACGCCAGGACGGTGGCCCATATTGCCGCCGTCATATTTTTCGTGGGTTGACCATGCGGCTTCTTCCGAACCGATGGAGTAACCGACTTCGCCCATGGTGTCCGTCCAGCGGATGCTGTCGAAGACAAAGAATTCATTCTCAGGACCGAAGTAAGCGGTGTCGCCGATACCGGTAGAGTTCAGGTAGGCTTCAGCGCGTTTAGCGATTGAGCGTGGGTCGCGGTTGTAACCTTTCATGTCTGAAGGTTCGATGATGTCGCAACGCAGGTTCAGGGTCACTTCTTCACAGAACGGATCGATGACCTGTGAGTCACAGTCCGGCATCAGGATCATGTCAGATGCGTTAATGCCTTTCCAGCCGGCGATAGAGGAACCGTCAAACATTTTACCGTCGTTCAGTTCGTCTTCGTCAAGAGAGCCAGCAGGAACAGAGACGTGCTGTTCTTTGCCTTGGGTGTCAGTAAAACGGAAATCAACGAATTTAACGTCTTTTTCCTTAATCATATTTAGAACGTCGCTTGCAGCCATTTGTAAGAGCCTCTAATCAATTTGAAAAATAAAAATCCGCACAGGAGTACCAGCGCGGTGTTTGCTTTTGTATGTTTATCCGGATGCCGTAGAGGGTATCGGATAAAAGAACCTTTAATCAGATCTGTTTATTTCTGTAAACAAAGCTCATCAAAGGTCCTTTTTTACAGGGGTAGATTTTGCACGAAACGTGCCAATAAGGGAAACCCGATATCACGCGAATTTTACGCCAAAAGCGGGAAATAATGCACAAAAATAGTTCATGCGCCGCACTTTCGCACCGTTATGGTGCAATTGTTTGAGGGGTTTGCTGAAAAGTGTCGATATTAATGAAAGCGCAAATGGCTCTCGCCGACACACCCCAGTTTTTTGGTTGCCAGCTCGAAATCCTGTTTCAGGTTTTCGGCATCTTCAAGTTGTTTCAGGTACTTGAATGGCAGGCTGGCTTCGACACTGATCATGCCATCAAGGTAATGCAGGGTGACATCATCGATGTTTTTTAGCACGTTGTGTTTGGCCCATTCGTGGTTCAGTGCCTGCAGTAATTCGGTGCGCAACGGCAGGTGCTTGCAGCTGGCCGAGGTTTCATCGTCTTCCGGGTCGATGTGTACGGTGACATCGTTGATTTCGTCGAACTTGTTCGTCAGCGCCTCTTCCACACTTTCGGTAATGTGATGACCTTCGGAAACGCTGAGCTTGGGTGAAACCTGAATGTGAACGTCAACCAGTGCGTGGTGACCCATGCGGCGGGTACGCAGCAGGTGTAGCTCGTGCACATCGTCGATGCTGAGGATGGTTTGTTTGATCTGTTCGACCATCTCCGGCTCCAGTGCGGTGTCGACCAGTTCCTGCAGGCTCTGCCGACTGAGTTCGAGACCGATCTTGGCGATCATTAAAGCGACCAGAATTGCAGCGATAGCATCAAGCAACGGGTAGCCGATGTAGGTGGCACCGATGCCGATGAGTACCACGATAGATGACACCGCATCGCTGCGGTGATGCCAGGCATTGGCTTCCAGCAGTGGTGAGCGAATTCTCCTGGCGGCGCGCTGAGTGATCTGATACAGCCACTCGTTGCTGAGAATTGAAATGCCGGCGATAACCAGAGTGAACAGTGCTGGTATGGCAATTTCTTCAGGGTGTTCCAGTCGCAGCACTGCTTTGTAAGCAATACCGCCCGCGACAATTAACAGCAATAAACCGAGTGCTACGGTTGCCAGTGTTTCGAAACGGGCGTGGCCGTAAGGGTGCTCCTCGTCAGCATCTTCGCCAGCATGTTTGGCAGCGAGCAAAACCATGGCATCACTGGCAAGGTCGGAAAGTGAGTGGATGCCATCGGCCAGCAGCGCCTGTGACTGGCCGACAATACCGCCAACAATTTTAATAATCGACAGAAACAGGTTAACCGCAACGCCCCAGAGGGTGACGCGATTGGTTTCTTTTTTACGTTGTTCGAGGGTTAAAGCCATGGCGGTATTTTGATTGCCATGAATTGAAGGCGCAAGCCTTTATTGAAGTTTTATTTTTTGCAGGCCGTTTTTTATTGCTTCGTCGAGATAACCGCCATATAAATCAAGGGAATTAATGCCCAGTATGCGCGGTGAGACTTCGTTGCCGTGGCCATCAAAAAATAAAATAGTCGGTGTCAGCCTTACCTTGAGGCGATGGGTGAATTCATCGGGGCTAGTGCTTTTTCCGGAAAAATCGATGATGGTCTGGTAGTCGTCCATATCAATCTTGCGTATCAGCACGTTGTTGTAGTCACCGCTGCGTAACATGGGCTTGAGGAACTCTTCTTCCAGCAGCTCGCAGTAATTGCAGTGGCTGGCAGAAACTTCAAGCAGAATAATTTTGCCTTCATCGCGTGCAATTTCCCCCAGCCGGGAAAAGTCGGTGGCGTATTTTAGTTCGACATAGGGCAGATCATCATCGGCGAACAGTGGAAAAGACAGGTGAAGCAGTGACAGGAAAATCAGAGATTTCATAAAATTAAAAAAACAAGTATCGTGAACGGAGCGAGTTATTTTACAAAGTCATCGCTGTGGTTAAAGCTTTTAAATGCGGCGGCATCGGGAAATTTTATTATTTCTGGTTGCTGCGATTTGACCCAGAACATCAAACGGAGTTCGTTATTTTTGAGAGAATGGCTGAGGGAGTCGAGTAAGGTTTTATGCATCAGCATCACCGGTTGTAATTTATTATTTGTTTCAGCGATGTACAGGTGTGCATCTTTTCGTGTTGATAAAAACCGGGTGATGATGTTACCGGGTAGAAAAGGTGTATCGCAAGGTACGACTAAAACACGCTCGTGTGTGCAATGTGGCAGGGCAGCATTGATGCCTGCCAACGGGCCAGGATAATGTGGTGAATTATCGCTGATAACCTTGTCGCTGTAATTTTTATAACGTGCGATATTTCGATTGGCGCTGATCACCAACTCATCGACCTGCGGCTTAACCGCGTTGATTACGTGTTCGACCAGTGGTTTGTTCCGGTATTCAATCAAGCCCTTGTCGGCACCGCCAACGCGCTTGCCTTTGCCGCCGGCAAGAATGATGCAGCTGAAACGTTCGGAAGATTTATTCATGATGCCTGTTCAGGAAAAAAAGACAAACAGCCAGATAATATTGGTCAGCAGCAAAACGCCGGTGGCAATTTTCCACACCGCGGCGGGGTTTCGTTCCAGCAGTGGTGTGGAGTGACCCATGAAAGATTCTTTGGGATGGGTCAGGTCGAACAGAAATTCCGAGAACGTGTCATAGCGCTGGCGTTGATCTTTTTTTACCGCTTTATGAATCGCGCCATCCATCCAAAGTGGAATCATCGGATTGTGTTTGATGGATGATTCATATTTGATTTTGCTCAGTGTGCGCCAGTTCAGTTCGCGTGACATCTTGTCGCCGTACGGTAACTGTCCGGTGAGTAAATTATAAACCAGTACGCCCAGTGAATAGATGTCGGAACGGTTGCTGCCTTCCATGCCCAGTAAATATTCTGGCGCGGTAAAGTTTTTTGTGCCCAGTAGTTCGATGCGTTCCACCGGTGTGCTGATTTCCTGAATGCCGGCAATTTTAACCGAACCGAAATCGATGATCTTGACCACACCGTGCGTGGTGATCATGATGTTTTCCGGTTTTAAATCACGATGCAACATTTCCAGTCGATGAAATACGCGCAGGCCTTTGATGATTTTATTGACGATGTCGATGACCAGTTCAAAATCCGGTGACGGGTGTTCTTCCGCCCACTGTTTTAAAGTGATGCCGTCGATGTATTCCATGATGAAATACAAAAAATTTCGCTGCCGGGTCTGTTCGATAATTTTTAACACCGCGTCGCTCTGAATGCGTTTTCCTGCCCACTCTTCCATGTAGAAACGTTCGATGTAGGCCGGGTCGTCGGAGTAGTTTACCGACGGTGTTTTCATCATGAACAGTTCGCCGCTTTCCACGTCGCGTACTTTGTAGAGCTGCGAGGTGGTGCTGGCGTGAACCTCTTCAAGAATCTCGTAACCGTCCATGGTCATGCCGGGACCAAGGTGTGGTGGAAACGGCAGCCGCGTCAGCTCGTTATAAACTTCGTTGGCATCCTGTGCCGGCAGGTTTTCAATCCTGATGATCTGGCAGGTAACATTGTCGTGGCTTTTCAGTTCCAGCGCGTGCGCCACAATCTTGTCAGCTTTTACTTCGATGTTGCTGCCGGCTTTCAAATGTTCTTTTATCTGTTGATCGCTGAGATAGTCATGGATGCCATCGGTGGTCATCACAAAAATATCACCGGTTTCAATGGCCAGCGTTTTGTAATCGATGTCGAGGTGACTGTCGATGCCCATGGCGCGACTCAGATAATTTTTTTCATCCGAGATCCAGACACGGTGGTCGGTGGTGATGAGTTCAAGGTCGCCGGAATTATCATTGTCGCGAAAACGATAGATGCGTGAGTCGCCAATATGAAAAATATGCGCGGTGGTTGATTTAAAAACAACCGCGCTAAACGTGGTGACCATGCCGTTGGCGTGATCCTTGTTGCCGTTGCTCAGCAGCCAGTTGTTGATCGCGGTTAAAACTTTTGCGCCGGATGATTTGACCGACCAGGTTTCCGGCGTGCTGAAATAATCGTTGAGAAAACTTTTGACGCAATGTTCACTGGCTTCCCGCGCGTTGGCGCAGCTGCCCATGCCGTCGGCAATGGCGCAGGCGATGCCCTTGTTATCCAGCGTAGAGTCTTCAGGAATATAAGCGCCGTAAAAATCTTCATTGCGCTCTTTGATGCCTTTGTCAGAACTCTGGCCGAGGCTTATTTTTAATTGGGAATGCATGGTTAATTATAACTGTCATCCTGATCGATAGTGAAGGCTCTTGTGCGATAGCGGGGCCGCAACAGAGGGGTTGGAGTCAAATTAAATCAGCGACCAGGGTTTTAAGCTGTGTGCCAATGATTTTGACTCCGACCCTTGCATGATCCTTCCACTAAGAAACATCGATCATTTCAACTGTGCCATCGGGCATCACTTCGGCCATCTGACCGCGTGGTTCACGTGAGAACACGAGGATGGCAAACAATACAATGGCACCGGCACCAGCGATAAACATGAAAAATGCCTGCGATGAAACAAAGGACAGGATGGTCAGGAAGATAACGCCACCAACGTTGCCGTAGGCACCGGCCATGCCGGCGATCTGTCCGGTCATGCGACGCTGGATAAGCGGCACCATGGCAAACACTGCACCGGAACCGGCTTTGGAAAACAGGCCGCAGACGATGGTGGTGGCGACCACCAGCGGTAATGCCCAGCTTGAATCAACCTGCGCCAGCAATGCAAAAGATAGCGCAATGCCGGTGAACAACACCACCAGTGTGCGCTTGCGACCATACTTGTCACTGAAGATGCCACCCGCCGGGCGCGCGATTAAATTCATCACCGGGTAGATGGCGGCCAGCACACCGGCAAGAATGGTCGAGATTTCAAAAGTGTCTTTATAAAACAGCGGCAACATTGAAACCAGTGCCAGCTCGGAGCCGAAAGTTACCAGGTAGGCAAGGTTTAATACCGCCACCTGGCTGAAATCGTATTTGAAAATGTCGGGCACATCTTTTTTAAAGATGTCTTTATTGACCTGGTAGATATGAAACGCCTGGTAAACATAGATAGCGGCCAGTATGCCGTAGATGCTGTAAGTAAAGGTGTTATCAAACCAGTTCAGGTTTGCCGGTGACAGTTTCCAGGCCAGTACCGCCAGTGCGCCATACATTGGAATGCTGACCACCAGATATAAAAAGAAATCAAATTTGCTGGTAACTTCCATGCCGCCCATTTTTTTCGGCTTGAAATAGGTTGAGCCTTTTGGTGTATTGGTTACCGCAAAATAATAATAAGCGCCGTATAACATCGCGATTACACCGGTTGATGCAATGGCATAGCGCCAGCCGTTGTCACCGCCATACATCAGTGCCAGTGTTGGTAACAACATGGCTGAAGCGGCAGAGCCGAAATTACCCCAGCCACCGTAGATGCCCTGGGCGATGCCTGTCTGGCGTGCCGGGAACCATTCAGAGATCATGCGGATACCAACCACAAAGCCTGCGCCGACAAAACCCATCAGAAAACGGATGGTGGCCAGTTGCTGATAATTTTGCGCCATGGCGAAGGCGATACAGAAAATGCCCGAGAGAATCAGGATGGAAGAAAACATGACGCGTGGGCCAAATCTGTCGACCAGCATGCCGACCACGATGCGCGCCGGAATGGTCATTGCCACGTTAAGAATCAACAGTGCTTTTACTTCCTGATCAGACAGGCCGAAGGTGTCGCGGATGATTACCATCAATGGTGCGTGTGCGAACCACACCATGAAGGTGATGAAAAAGGCAAACCAGGTCAGGTGCAATATCCGCACGTTGCCTGAAAAAGAAAATAAATTGAGTTTAGGGTTGGAGCCTGCTGTGGACATCTTGTTTCCTGTGCTTCGTTACATTATTTTTGAGTGGATGTTGCAAGGTGTGTGCCAACTAGTAAATTATTACATAATCAGTGGCTTATATAGCCTGTGACTTTTTTAAAAAGGGTTCGCCTTAATAAATGCGCACAGGATTGGTGCGCCATTGAAAAAAAAGGTGTAATCGCGCTGCCTTTCTGTGCGCATGCGTTAATATCGTGCACAGAATATTTACCGCTTTCATTGCCGCCATGTCCAATATAAAAATATGATACCACCTGTTTCTAAAAGCGATGCGCTGCCGCAGCAGATAAATAATGTTGAAGCCGAGCTGGTCAAGATGCTGTATCAGCAGTCGTACACCGCCATTTTAACTATTATTGTCACCGCTATCGGTATTGCGGTGATTTATTATGGTGAATTTCCAGACGAGGTTGTTTTTACCTGGTTTACGGTCGTTATCGTGTTGTCTTTTATCCGCTATCTGTCGGTTAAAAAATACAGGGCGCGCGATCCGCAGGCAAATGATGATGTTCGCTGGGGCTGGATTTTTGCATTTTTTGCTTTTTTATCGGGCTTGACCTGGGGCGCGGCCAGCATCCTTTTTTTTACGCCGGATAATTTACAGCTGTTTAATATTCTGACTTTGATCATCATCGTTATATCGGTGGGCTCGATGCTGGCCTTGTCTGCCTTTCCGGTGGCTTTTTATCTTTTTGTATTTACCGCCATGCTGCCGATGATCTGGCGCTATATCAACATCGATGAATACAGTTATGAAATTTTTGGTTTCCTTTTAATTTTATATAACGTCGGTCTGTTCAAGCTTGCCCGCGTTAACC
>WFOC01000030.1 GCA_015488295.1 Gammaproteobacteria bacterium | reverse complement strand
TCCCGAAGCGTTTGCTGTCGCTCTACTGGGTCTGATCGAGGCGGTGTCGATCAGCCGTGCGGTGGCCAACAAGTCCAACCAGCGCATCGATTCCAACCAGGAATTTATCGGCCAGGGCATGTCTAATATTTTCGGTAGCTTTATGTCCAGCTATGCCGGTTCAGGCTCTTTCACCCGCTCTGGCATTAACTATGAAGCCGGCGCAAAAACACCGCTGTCAGCCATTTTTGCCGCCGTTGCACTGATGGGCATCGTACTGCTCATCGCGCCATTAACCGCCTACCTGCCTATTGCGGCAATGGGCGGCGTTATTTTACTGGTGGCTTACAACCTGATCGATTTTCACCACATTATTCAGGTGTTGCGCTTCAGCAAATCTGAATCAGCCATCTTGCTGACCACTTTTTTTGCCACCCTGTTTCTGGAACTGGAATTCGCCATCTATCTTGGTGTGCTGCTTTCACTGGTGCTGTTCCTGGCAAAAACATCCACCCCCAGCATTCCCACACTGTCGCTGGATATTTCGGATGACGGCCAGACACGCAAGCTGATCAACATTGCCAAGAAGCCATTAAACCAGTGCCCACAGCTAAAAATTATCCGCATCGACATGTCGATTTATTTTGGCTCCATCAATCACATTCAAAAACGTATCGCGAAAATATCTGACATCGAAAAGATAAATCACATATTAATCGTCGGCAGCGGCATTAATTTTATCGACCTTGCCGGTGCAGAAGCGTTAGTATCAGAAAACAATCGTCTGAAGCAGAACGGCGGCGGCCTGTACTTTGTTGGCCTGAAAGCCTCCGTCTATGAGTTTGCAGCCAAATCCTGTTTTATAAAACACATCGGCAGCGACCATTTCTTCGACACAAAAGGACAGGCTATTTCCTCTATTTACAAACGTCTGGATAAAGACATCTGCGAAGACTGTAACGTGATGATTTTTAGAGAGTGCCAATAAAACATAAATAATTACCCGGCCAGCTGCTTACTCACGGTTAACCGGTTTAGTCGTATTTCAGAGGTATAAAAAATGCTCAAGAGAAACTACAAGTTCACCATACTGATGGCAGTCGCGGCCAGCTTTCTTTTTATCGCGATACCGGCCACATCAACCGAAAAAACCGGTGACATAAAGCACGAAGAAGTTGCCGCCAGCGACAACAAGGCAATTAATGCGGCACGTTTAAACCTGAAAAACGCCATCGACAGTTACAGAGCAGGCGACATGGCAGCAACCAGACACAACCTGGAAACAGCCATTAGCTCACTGAAACAGGCAGCACAGGAAAACACAAGCGAAAAAACCCGGGAAGAATCAAGAAAGCTGGGGGTTAAAATTGATGAATTCAAAGAGATGCTTATTCAGGAATCCAAACAGGATGAAAACAGCCTGCTGCGTTTCTGGCATCAGGCAACTTCAATAGTAAAACGGGAAGCAGATAATCTCATCCACAGTTACGTTGAACTGTCCGTTTCAGAAAAAACGCTGAAGTACCTGCTCGATGCAAAAATGCATCTGTTCCGTGCGCAGCACGATCTGCTCATCAGCCACGATAACGATGATGCCGCAAGTGAGCTGGATAATGTTCTCGGTTATCTCGATGAAGCAAGCCAGGTATCCAAACCTTCCCTGCAGAAAAAAATCACCGACCTGAGCAAGGAAATACAGACGCTAAAAGATCACATAAAACAGGGGAATGAAAGCTGGCGTGAAAACGATCTGATCCTCACCCTCGAACAGGCCGTTAAAAACCTGAACAAAGCAAAAAGCAGCGCCTCGCCACAGATAAGCGAACGAATAGAATCACTGGAAACTGAAATCCAGATATTACAGGTCGACATTGAAAGGACCAATGTCAAAAATGAATATGAAGCAGCGATGGAGAAATTGAAGGAAATTATTCACCAGCTTTAAGGAAAGTTGGCAGTCGTCAGTTATCAGTAAAAAGCAAAAACCTGTTTATACAGGGCGGGCACAGCATTCATAAACATCGAGCGCAAAAAGTTGCCGAGTCTACGACCGCTGAAAACTGCCCACTGATAACTTCCCTTCGCAACTCGAAACAACAGCCGAATTATTATTTTCTACGCACGCGCTTCTTGAGGCTTAACTTTCCTTTTCGGTCTTTAGCACCGCGACTATCATCACGATTTTCTAGCGGATGACGTTTGCCGGTTTTTTTCTTATCAGAATGTGGTGCTTTATCTGACGATGATTTATTGTCAGCACCGTCGAGAGAAATTTTTAACTGCTGCCCTGATACCCAGACTTTTTTCAGCGTATAAAGCAGTTCTTTGGGCATGCCTTCAGGCAGATCAACCGTACTGTAATCATCATAGATGCTGATGCGGCCAATGTATTTGCTCTCGATATCCGCTTCGTTAGCAATAGCACCAACGATGTTGCCGGGTTTGACCTGGTGGTCATGGCCGACTTCGATGCGGTAACGCTCCATGCCTTCATCCATCGCGGTGTCACGTGGCTGGCGTTCTCTGCGTGGTGAACGTTCACGTGACGGACGCTCATCACGGTTGCGGTCACGTCGTTTACCCTGGTCTCTGTCGTTGCGATCCCAGTCATCTTTAACCCTGCCTTTATTATCCCGGCGCTGCGGTTTGTTTTGCAGCAGCAGCGGAATTTCACCCTGCAACAGATGCGCCAGCGCAGAAGCAATTTCTATTGCTGGCACGTTGTGTTCCTGCTCGTATTGTTCGACCAGCTGGGCGAACATGCTCAGGTCTTCATTCGCCAGCGTATCAGTGATGCGCTGTTTAAATTTGCTGATGCGTTTGTCATTGATGACTTCGGTAGAAGGCAGCTCCATGCGCTCGATCTTTTTGCGCGTGGCTTTTTCGATGGATGCCAGCATGCGTTTTTCACGCGGCGCGACAAACAAAATAGCATCACCTTCACGACCGGCACGTCCGGTACGACCGATGCGATGAATATAGGATTCAGTATCATGCGGCACGTCGTAGTTCACCACGTGACTGATGCGTTCGACATCAAGACCACGCGCCGCTACGTCAGTGGCAACGATGATATCCAGCTTGCCATTCTTTAAATTTTTGATAGAACGCTCACGCTGATTCTGTGCGATGTCGCCGTTCAAAGCAGTGGCGGCATAACCGCGCGCTGAAAGTTTGTCCGCCAGTTCCACCGTGGAATTTTTGGTGCGCACAAAAATAATCATGGCATCAAATTCTTCTGCTTCTAAAATGCGTGTTAATGCGTCCAGCTTATGCAAACCACTGACCGGCCAGAAACGCTGACGAATGGTTTCAGCAGTTGCGGTTTTTACCTTGATGGTGACCTGCTCAGGATTGTTCAGATACTTTGTCGCGATACGACGAATCTGGTGTGGCATGGTCGCCGAGAACAGGGCAATCTGCCTGTCCTGCGGAGTCTGTTCAAGAATCCACTCCACATCATCGATAAATCCCATGCGCAGCATTTCATCCGCTTCATCCAGCACCAGCGCGCCCAGGCTACCAAGTTTTAACGTGCCTTTGCGGATATGATCCATCACCCGGCCCGGGGTGCCAACCACAACATGCACACCGCGTTTCAGCGCTCGAATCTGGCCACTGTAATCTGCACCGCCGTAAACCGGCAGCACGTGAAAGTTTTTCATGTAGGTGGCGTATTTCTGAAATGCTTCGGCGACCTGAATCGCCAGCTCACGTGTTGGTGCCAGCACCAGCAGTTGCGGATCTTTCTGTTTCAGATCCATTTTGGAAATCAGCGGCAGCGCAAAGGCCGCGGTCTTACCGGTGCCGGTCTGCGCCTGGCCGATGATGTCACGGCCTTCCAGCAATAATGGAATGGTTTGCGCCTGGATGGGTGAAGGGGATTCATAACCCACTTCGTCGAGAATTTTAAGAAGTGCTTTGTCTAAGGCTAAATCTTTAAACGAAATCGTAGCGGCAGTGCCGCTATCTGTGGTGTCTGTGCTCATGCTAATACCTGAAAAAAATAAATGGAGGGAGAAATCGTCGTGATTAATTGCCTGTGTTCGCACACAGGTTTAACCGAATAGCCCTTCACTCTTTCAGATGACCCGCAGGTAGATGATTCGAGAATTCGAGCCGCAATGGACGAGCCGGACATTGTAACCGTTTACCGGAATATTAGCAAAGTTTAATATTTGAGCCGGCAAGCACCCGCAAAAACAGCCGTGCTAGAATCCCGATACAGCAGCTGACCACCACAGACGTGACCGACCGTTTCGAAAAACACATAAGCATCGATGATAACAACGTGACCGCCGTAGAACATCTTGCCGGCCACACACCATTGAGCAAACAACAGATCAAGCTGGCGATGAAAAACGGCTGCGTCTGGCTGGAATCCTCACATGGCATCGCACGCATCCGCCGCGCCAAAAAAGTATTACAGCCCGGTGACTGCCTGCACATTTATTATGATGCCGGCATACAGAACACCTCACCACCAGCCGCCACACTGATCACCGATGAAACCGCCTACACTATCTGGAACAAACCCTGCGGCATGTATTCGCAGGGCACAAAATGGGGCGACCATTGCAGTCTTTATCGCTGGGCAGAAGAACGGTTAAAGCCGCAACGCCCGGCCTTTCCCGTACACCGGCTTGACCGCGCTGCCAATGGCCTGACGATTCTGGCACACTCCAAAAAAATGGCCGCGCAGTTTTCCGGCATGTTCAGAAGCCACGAGATACAAAAACAGTACAAAGCGACTGTCGAAGGCAGGCTGGATAACTTAACACTGCCACACGTCATCAATCAGGAGATCGACGACAAGCCTGCCCGCTCAAGCATTCTTTTTATCGAACCACATGAAAACAGCAGCAAACTTATCATCGAAATTGAAACCGGTCGCAAACACCAGATACGAAAACATCTATCACAACTGGGGCACCCCATCATTGGCGACCGTTTATACGGCACGAAAAAAACAGACTTTGATTTACAATTGCAGTCGTACTATCTAAAGTTCACCTGCCCGGTAACGGGAACGATTAAAGAATATACATTAGAGCAATAATATTATGACCGCCGAACTACACACCGAATCAACCGCTATGGCCAAAGTCATCTACATCCTTTTGATCATCAGCACCGTCATCGGCATTACTGGTGTGATCGCCCTGATCATGGCTTATGTAAACAATGACGATAGTGAGGGCTGGCTGCAAAGCCACTACCGTTTTCAGATACGCACTTTCTGGATTGGCATCCTGTATATTTTTATCGGCGTGGTTTTGTCACACGTCATCATCGGCTACCTGATTCTGCTGTTCGCTTTTTTCTGGCTGATCATTCGCTGCGCAAAAGGTTTGAAGCAACTGGAAAACCGGCAGCCGGTGAAAAATCTTGAGAGCTGGCTTTTCACCTGATCAAGATAAATCATGCCCGACAACATCCAGCTAACACACGCCGATCACCAGCCATCGCAACACAGGTTTCCGCTCAGCATTATTGCCAGTGACATCAGCAGCCCGCAAAATGTCGGCAGCCTGTTTCGTTTGTGTGATGCGCTGGGTATTGAAAAATTATTTCTCTGCGGCAACACCGCCGCGCCGCCTAACTCGAAAATCAACAAAACTTCGCGTTCGACAGAAAAGTACGTGACATTTGAGCAGCACGAGGATGCGGTAGCACTGGTCAGTGCATTAAAAGAAACAGACGCGCTTATCATTGCGCTGGAAATAACCTCATCCAGCATTGCCATGGCCTCGCCAGAATTTGCCAGCGCGCTGGCCAGCAAAAAACCGGTCTACCTTATTCTGGGTTCAGAAAACGCCGGCATCAGCAAAAATCTGCTGGCCCTGTCCGACATTACCGTTCATATACCAATGTTGGGCAACAACTCGTCGATGAACGTCATCTCTGCCGCCAGCATCGCCTGTTACGAAATAACAAAATCTATCTAAAATCAAAACGAAACGATTTCCCATAACAACGCCATATATTTGCCAGGTAATGCTCGACCTGCGACAGTAGATATATTTTCAAATAAAATATTATTTTTTTATGGCTTTGACAATAACAAACTTTTTATTGCTGGCAACAACTTCGGCATTGCCAAACAACTTTTTCAGTTTGGCATGATATGCCAGGTGCCGGTTACCAATCACCCATAGTTCGCCCTGCCTTGCCAGCGCAGCCTGTGATTCTGAAAACATCTGCCAGGCAACATCATCGTTGATTGCATTATTCTGGTGAAACGGCGGGTTACATAAAATCAGCGAAGCCGAATCTTCCTCAACACCCTGCAGACAATCCGTCTGTAAAAATTCTGCTTCACGGGTATCTTCAAACACCGATAAAAAATTACTGATGGCAGACTCCACTGCCATATAAGACTCGTCGGTAAAAATTATTTTGGCGGCCGGATTTTTGATCGCCGCCAACAAGCCCAAAACACCGTTGCCACACCCCAGGTCAACAATGGTTTTATATTTTTCATCAAGCGGGATATTCTCGATAAAAAACCGCGTACCCAGATCAAGCCGCTCCTGAGAAAACACCGCTGCATGATTTTTCACCTTGATCTCAACATCATCCAGTTGATAGGGCAGGGCGTATGACTTCGGATATGGGTTGGCCGCTACCTTCAAGCCCGCATCAAACTGGCTGAAAATCAAACGTGATTTTTTCTGTGCCCGTGACGAAGTGGTCGGACCGATGATTTTTTCAAACAGTTCCAGCGTCGAGTTATGCACATGTTTGGTCATCGCTGCAGCGATCACTGTTGTTTTCTCATCCAGCAAGGGACGAATGCGATGCAGCTGGTCTTCCAGCATGGCCAGGCTTTTTGGCAGTTTGACAAGAACAACATGGTTCACAATATTCGAACGCACGTTAAGTATGCTTTCAGGCGTGAGCAGGCTGTCGATCACGGTGATGACATCTTCATCAACAGCATTTTTCTGTGCATTCAAACGGATCGCCTGCGTCGATAAATAAGAATCAGAGACCACCACCGGCTGAAATTTATTGAGCGGTAATGACAGCGCACCAAACCCGTCATTAACGATCAGCAACGAGGTATCTTCCTGCAGCAGATTTTTTTCTGCCAGGTGTTGCAACAGATATTCATCCGCGGCATCCCAGGCGCGCAGGGTTTCTTTTTTTCGCACCGGATAACGTTGCAGATTAAACTCACCAAACGGTGATTGAAATAAAGTCTCCATATTTTAATTTTCCCACAACCAGGCCGCGCCACGCACGCCTGAAGAATCACCGTGTAACGGTGCCAACAATTTTGTATTTATCACATCAGAGAACACGTATTCACCCCAGAGTTTTGGTACGTTTTTATAGAGACGTTTTATATTACCCATGCCACCACCAAGCACGATAGCATCGGGGTCGATGATATTGATCACATGCGCCAGGCTTCTCGCCATGCGATCTTCGTAACGTTGCAGCGTTTCATTTGCTGCTTCATTACCGGAACCGGCCTTGCTGACGAGCGTTTCTGCATCTACAGCTTTTCCATCAATTTCGACATTATTATGTGACGCATGATCACGCACCATGCCCGGCCCGGACAGCCAGGTTTCGATACAGCCTGATTTGCCACAATAACACTCTGCACCAGGCAGTTCACTATCCTGCGGCCAGGGCAAAGGATTGTGCCCCCATTCACCGGCAATAGCATTGGCACCGAGCAGCACTTTTTTATCGATAGCGATGCCCGCACCGGTTCCTGTACCGATGATAACACCAAACACCACGTCAGCCTCCCTGGCAACACCATCAACCGCTTCAGACAGGGCAAAACAGTTGGCATCATTAGCAATACGAATTTCCCGCTGCAACAAATCCTGCAGATCCGTCAGCACTGCCTCGCCATTCATGCATATCGAATTGGAATTTCGCATCAGACCGGTGGCCGGTGACAGAGCTCCCGGCGTACAGATGCCTACACTGCCATGCTCACCAACCGAGGTTTCAACCTTGTTGATCAGTTCGCTAATACTTTGCAAAATAGCCGGGTAGTCACCCTGCGGCGTTGCGATGCGGTGGCGGAATAGTTCATCACCGGTTTCAGACAGGGCGATGCCTTCAATTTTTGTGCCGCCCAGATCGATGCCTATTTTTATCATCTCAGGTACTGCCTGTATCATTTAATTAAACGCAAGGATTTCTATTTCTGATAAAAAACGGCTGAATAAACCTCCCCGCATTAAGCAAACGGAGCATTAAGCTCTCAAAGATTAATATTAGTGTAAAAGCACAGCGACAACCAGAACATTTACTTCAGTTACTTCAACCAAAGCACCTGCCACGTCTCCAGTCATTCCGCCAATACGAGACATCATCAACACTCGCAACAAAACAAAAATCAGCAGCATCATTAACATCAACCACAAACTGCCTGTTCCCGCCAAAAAAAACGCCGTAATAAGTGTTGCAACAAATACCAGAAAGATTAATTTTCGCGGGAGGTGAGATGTCATCGCCGTTGCCAGACCATTCACACGAACATAAGGCGTGGTTATAAATAAAAGCAGCAATACCGCTCGACCAAACACCGGGGCTAGCAGCAGCACCATCAAATCACCTGTTTCCACTATCACATACAATGCGGAAAACTTGAGCAATAATAACAGCACGATAGCGACCACCCCCGCCGGCCCGCAGTTTGGGTCTTTCATTATGGCTAACGTTCTTTCTCGGTCACCAAAACCACCGGCCCAGGCATCAACACTATCAGCCAGACCATCAAGATGAAGCCCGCCTGTTATTATTACCCAGGAAACGAGTAATAAACCGGCACTTAATATTGCTGGTGAGTCCTTTAACAACCAGGAAATACCGGCAAGCAGCACACCTATAATTAACCCGACTAACGGATAATAAGCGAGAGAATAAGCCATACTGCGATCATCAGGTATGCGACTGATATTTACTGGCATTCTAGTAAGAAACTGCAATGCAATAAAAAAAGGCTGTATCATTTTTCCCGCTCGATAATGTCATCTATTGCGGTTTCAATAAAAGCTGTATGCGTAGTATTCTGCAATGTATGCTCCACACGAATATGATGCAGCGACGCATGCACAACTTCAAAATCAAAAATACGCTGCAAAGGTCGTTGTAAAATATGGCACAGCAACAACCGGATAACCCCGCCATGTGCAATAAGCAGAATTTTTTCACCATGATACCTTGCAATAACTTCCTGCCAGAAAGATAGCACACGCGCCTCAAAATCCTTTAACGCTTCACCTTCTATCGGTGTGTGCTGCACCGGATCCTGCCAATAGCGAGTCAAAGCATCACCATCAGTTTCAAAAACTTCAGCAGCTGTTTTGCCTTCCCATACACCAAAATGAATCTCCCTGATACGTTCATCAAGTTGCAACGGTATATTATTCTGCTTCTGCAAGCTCTGCGCAAAATGCGCACAGCGTGATAGTGGTGAACTAATAACACGATCCCAACAATCTTCAGTTTCGACTGTAGCCTGCATCTGAGACCAGCCGCGTTCACTCAATGCAACATCCGTGCTACCGTTATAACGTGAACCACCCTGAGTCTCACCATGTCGCAACAGGTAAATGTGTGTGCTGCTATCCATGGCATTAAGTCACATTTTTTCTGAGACCTGCGCCTCAGCAAAAGTTGCCATATCGTTATGTAAAGCACAGGCCATACGCAATAAAGGAACAGCGATAGCAGCGCCACTACCCTCACCAAGACGCATCTGTAAATCTAACAGTGCTGTAGCATCCAGCGCCTCCAGCATTCTCCGGTGCCCTGGCTCAGCTGAACAATGTGAAAACAAAAGCCAGTCCTTAATGCCCGGACAAATTTTTTCTGCCACCAGTGCTGCACTGCTACTGATAAAACCATCAACAAGAACAGGTAGCCCACGTTGTGCACAACTAATATACGCAGCTGCAAGTGCAGCAATTTCAAAACCACCAACACGACGCAAGGCTTCCAGAGGGGAATCAATGTGGCTTTCATGCAGTTTAATTGCACGCTGAATGATCTGGACTTTATGTGACACACCCTCTTCTGATAAGCCGGTGCCCGGACCTGTCAATTTTTCCGGGCTCTCATCAAGTAAGAGACAGGTTAGTGCAGTGGCTGCTGTAGTATTACCAATACCCATTTCACCACCGATAAATAATTGTGCGCCATTACTGAAAGCACGTTCGACAGCTTCACCGCCAGCATTCAGAGCCGCTGCCAACTGATCTTCGCTCATTGCGGCCTGCACCGATAAATTCTCGGTGCCCGCACCAAGCGGGTTATTTATGACACCTTTCAACACACCGGGATCATTAATCATACCCAGGTTGATTACTTCCATTACCGCATTAATCTCCCTGGCTGACACGCTGATCGCCGCACCACCACGCGAAAAGTTCTTCACCATCTCAACAGTGACTTCCTGAGGAAAAGCCGAGACACCTTCTTTTACAACACCATGATCGGCGGCAAACACCGCAATATATACGTTATCGACACACGGTCGAGCCGTGCCCTGAAGTGCCGACAATTGTATAGCAAGGCTCTCCAGGCGACCTAATGCACCTGGTGGTTTTGTCAGACTTGCCTGACGCGCCTGCGCATTTTTTTGCGCCTCGATATCAAGTGCGGCCACTGAACCATCAAGCCATTCAATTGATAAACTCATACTTGCTTTCCTTTTAATACATGCGGCAAACCTGCCACTGTTAGAATTACGCGATCACAAATTTGCGCAAGGTTCTGATGCAAACGACCGGCCTCATCACAATAACGACGGCTAAGTTCTCCCATCGGCATAATCCCCATGTTAGTTTCATTACTGACCATAATAATTTCACCCGGCAAATCGGGCAGTAATTTTAGCAACGATGCTAATTCATTTTTAAAAGCTGCTTCATCTTCAAGCAGGAGTAAATTCGTCAACCACAGCGTTAAGCAATCAACCAGTACACAGTGCCCGCTTGCTGCCTGCTCTTTCAAAGCAGACGCTAGTTGTACTGGCTCTTCAAGCACAGACCAGTGATCAGGCCGATGTGTTCGGTGCAACGCAATACGCGCCTGCATTGCTTCATCTTCGGCCGTGGCGGTAGCAATATAATGCACTGGAAGTTTGCTGTTAGTCGCCAGCTGTTCTGCCATTCGGCTTTTTCCAGAACGTACACCACCAAGTATTAATGTTTTCATGCGTCCATGGCCTGTAAATCCAGCAACTTTAATAAACGCTGCGTATCAAGGTGTTGCTCGACCATGTCTGCTACTCGATTAATATCTGCCTCACGTTGCGCATGGTAATCATAAGGTTGCTCAACCTTTAATCCTGACCAGGCCAGCAACGCAGAACAGGCCTGTGATGACTCAAACAGGCCGTGCAGATATGTTGCAAAAATTTGGTTATCTTCGCTGATGGCTCCGTCTGCACCCTGCTCTAAATGCAACGCAGGTTTAGCCAGAGCAGCGCCCCGCGTCACGCCTGCATGAATCTCATAACCACTCACTTCTGCAGTAGCCATCGCCAACCGTCCACGTACATTACGCAATTGTTTATCCTGCTCTAAAGTTGTTTCCATCTCGAGCAACGCCATACCTTCGGTACTGCCAGGCTCACCTTCTACACCATGCGGATCATGAACCCATTGGCCCAGCATTTGAAAACCACCACAAATACCGATTAATTTACCGCCATAACGCAGGTGACGTTCTATCGCCGTCAGCCAGCCTTTATCACGAAGCCATTGCAGGTCATCACGCACACTTTTGGAACCGGGAAGAATAATTAAATCGGCAGTGGGAATTTTTTCATCGAGCGCGACAAACTGTAAATCAACCTGCGGATGTAAGCGCAGCGGATCAAAATCTGTATGGTTGCTAATTCGCGGTAACACCGGAACGATGATCCGAATCTTATTCTCACTAATATCTGCTGCGGCTTTATGATTTTTTGGCAACGCATCTTCCGCCTCAAGATGCAGGTCTCGTAAATACGGTAATACGCCAATAACAGGAATACCCGTGTATTTTTCCAGCCAGTCAAGCCCGCTTTGCAATAACGACAGGTCACCTCGAAAACGGTTGATAACAAAACCTTTAATGCGCGCACGCTCGGTTTTACTCAATAATTCCAGGGTGCCGACCAGGTGCGCAAAAACACCACCACGATCAATGTCGGCAATCAGAATTACCGGGCAATCAACTTTTTCAGCAAATCCCATGTTAGCAATATCATTCGCACGCAAATTAATTTCAGCGGGTGAGCCGGCACCTTCAACGATGATTTTTTCATAACAGGTCGTGAGTCTGGCATGTGACTGTAAAACCGCCGCCGCTGCCACAGATTTGTAATCATGATAATTTTGAGCATCCATGTTACCAATAGCGTGACCCTGTATAATGACCTGCGCACCAATATCTGTATTTGGTTTGAGCAGCACCGGGTTCATATCAGTATGCGCCGCCACCCCGCAGGCATCTGCCTGTACTGCCTGTGCACGACCAATTTCACCGCCATCAACCGTTACTGCACTGTTAAGCGCCATGTTCTGCGGTTTGAACGGTGCCACGCGCACACCCTGACGAAACAACCAACGACATAATGCCGTTACCAACAAACTTTTTCCGGCATCGGATGTCGTGCCCTGCACCATCAGGGTATTGCTTATCATGCGCCAGCTTCCACCATGAGTGTTTTAATTTCATGCCCGGTTTCAACTTGAGCCTCTGTCAGTTTCATCAGCGCCAAAGTCAGTCGTTGCCAGTCAGACTCACTACCCGGCAAACCAAAGCGCAGGCTGGATGTATTTGAAAACAGGCGTATCAAAACACCGCTAGCAGCAAAATTTTCATAGATAAAAGTTGCCTGCGGTGTTTTTACCCACTGAAATAAAGCACAACCACCATCAGGTTCAAGCTCATACTGTGCTAATAAATCATATAACCGCACAGCATCATTACACAGCCTTTTTCGCGTCGCCTGCTGCCAGTGTGTATCTACCAACGCCGCTTTTGCCAGCCAACGTGTCGGGGCATTTATTGTCCATGGGCCAAGTAAACTTTTCAGCTGCGCAAGCAATTCAGCCTGTGCGCAAACAAACCCCAGCCGTGCGCCCGCCAGGCCAAAAAACTTTCCCAGCGAACGTAAAACAATCAGACCGGTGCGTGTACTGTATAAGGTCAGACTCTGTTCGGGCGTGACATCAATAAAGGCTTCATCGACTACCAGCCAGCCACCACGATCAGCTAACTGCTGATGCCAGCGAAGCAATTGTTCTACAGAAAAACCTGCCCCGGTGGGGTTATTTGGGTTGATAATAACCAGCACATCCAGCTGCGAGAGAGCCATCTCAATAGCCTCAACGGCGAGCGCGGAAACACGGTGCCCTGCACGCTGCCAGGCGTGAGCGTGTTCAGCATAACCGGGAGTAAGCACACCAACATTACAAGAACTGCGCAGTGCCGGCAAAGCCTGAATCGCCGCCTGTGAGCCTGCGACCGGCAAGATAGCCTCGGCGTTATAGTAAAGTCGTGCAGCCTGCTCCAGTCCATCATCATCTTCAGGCAGGCGAGACCAGGTTGCAGCAGGAACCTCTGGCACAGGCCAGCTATCTGGATTAATACCTGTCGAAAGATCCAGCCACTCATCCAGTGGAATACCACGTTGCGCAGCGGCTAATCGCAAACCACCACCATGCTCAAGCATAAGCTATACCTGCAACAACAAATAATCCAAGCCACAGGCATACACCATGCCTGACCAGCTTAAGTGCACGTTTTATATCACTGGCTTCTGCTTTAGCGCCCAGCCCCAAAAGCGGTCGATGCCGCCATTCACCCCGATAACAGGCAGCCCCACCGATAGAAACACCTAGTGCTCCTGCACCTGCAGCCATAACCGGCCCTGCATTCGGGCTATCCCAGGCAGTCGCCTGTGTTCGCCAGCAAAATAACGCCTGTTGTGTTTTACCCAACAGTGCATACGTCAGTGCCGTTAATTTTGCCGGTAGATAATTTAATACATCATCGAAACGCGCCGCAGCCCAGCCAAAATCACGATAATGTTTGCTACGATAGCCCCACATAGCATCAAGCGTATTGACCAGCCGGTAAAGTACGGCACCTGGCGCACCGGCAACAGCAAACCAGAAAAGCGCTGCAAACACAGCATCATTACCATTTTCCAGTACCGACTCCACTGTCGCAGCGACAGGGTCCATCGATTCTGTATCACGACTAACCATTCGCCCCGCCATGCGACGTGCCAACATAGTATCCTGATTCTGCAATGCAGTAATAACCGGCTGTGCATGATCGTGCAGACTTTTATGACCGATACTAAAATACAACATTAATATGATTAAAAACCAGGCAATATAAGGCAAAGCAGATAGCATTATAGCAATAGCAGTAAAAGGCACGACCAATAATATGACAGCAAACAGGCCTCGAAGCTTCCTGCCCACGCACTTTTCATCATCGCTGCCATAAAGCTTGCGCTCAACAAGATCAGCCAGCCTGCCAAAATAAATCAGCGGGTGCCGGTTTCGTGGCTCGCCCATTAACCAGTCGAGCAATACAGCGGCCACTGCCAATAGCGCGACTGTCATCATTGATTGCTCAATCATGACAAAAAAGACTGTATAAGCACTTCAGGGTTGGATAAAAAATAAAAAGGCAAACAGGCCGCTGCCAGCTGTTCTGACCGAAAGACAGGTGCCACTGTTATTGTTACATCACCATGATCGAAGGCGAACGCAGAAATAAGCAGCGTCGGGCGAAGTGTCACAAATCAATTCCTTTTTGCGCCTGCACGCCCGCCCGGTAAGCATGCTTAACATCCTTTAAATCACTTACTGTATCAGCAACGTCACAAAGTGCCTCAGGGGCACCTCGACCGGTGATCACAACATGTTGCATTAACGGACGCTCTTTCAGATCAGCCAGTACTGTATCCAGCTCCAACCAGCCATATTTAAGTGGGTAGGTGAGTTCATCAAGGACAACCAGGTCCAGAGAGGGATCATTCAGCATTTCCTTTACCACTGCCCAGCCACGCAGAGCCGTTTCTATATCACGCTCAAGGTTTTGCGTTTCCCAGGTAAACCCTTCACCCAGCACATGCCAGACAACGTTCGACTGCTGTCGAAAAAAAAATTCTTCGCCGGTATCATTACGACCTTTAATGAATTGCGCCACACCAACATGCATACCGTGACCCAATGCACGCGCCACCATACCAAAAGCAGAACTAGACTTGCCCTTACCATTACCAGTAAGCACCAGCAACAAACCCTGATCCCTGTCAGCACTTGCGATTGCTGTATCAATAACCTTCTTTTTACGCTGCATTCGACTGCGATGACGCTGCGCTTTTTCATCCGGCCGGGTCATGACATTTTAGCTTGCTTGCGCCCGGTCTGATCAGTAATCAAAACAAACGCACTATGTATCAGTGCAGCAACAGCCACATAAATTGCCAGCGACTGTAAATAGGAAGGGTAATATTTCAACAGCCGGCTACCGAATTCAGCAAAGCTGGTATCAACAAAACGACCGGAAAAGAAATAGAAGCCACCACTGGAAAACAATTGACAAACTATCGAGCCGACAAGCACAGCAAGCACCAGCGGCATCAGAGTCCGCCACTCAAAACGGTACTGCCCAGCATACCAGCGACCACTAAGCCACAGTGCTCCGTATGCCGGCAACAAAAAGACATAAGCTCGCGTCAGACAAAAGCCACTGCTCCCGCCCCAGGTAAAAGAGGCATAATCCAGTAACCATGTCAGCGCCAGAAATCCGGGCAGACTCCAGGCCGAACGCAGGTAAAAGCCGGCAAGAAAAAATACCGCCCACGATGCGCCCGGCAGGTGCTGAAAAGTGGAAAAGTGCTGCCCTCGGGTAGCGCTCATCATTAACAACAACACAAACCCAATAATGACCTGGTTTCTAATCGATAGCTTTAACATGGGTACTCTCCCCGTTTAAGGTTAGGGTTGATAACGCAGTGTCACGTACAGACTACGCCCTGCCTGATTATAAAAGGCAGCTGTTTCGTAAACCTTATCAAATAAATTTTCGACACGTCCCTGCAACAACCAGCCTGGAGAAAAAACATACTCAGCACGTAAATCTAACGTCGTATAACCGCCAAGTTCGCGGGTATTCGACAGATCATCGTATCGTTTACCTTCTGCAAGCAGCGTTGCTCCCAGCTTGTATTTGCTGATACTGCGATCCACATCAAATCTAAATGATTTTTCAGCACGCCGTGGTAATACATTACCATTATTAGCATCCGATGAAAGGTTTTCAGGCTTAAGCAATGTCAAACTGCTTACAAAACTCCACGCTTTAACCTGTGCGTTAAGCATGCCTTCAAAACCACGGATACGCGCCTGATTAATGTTGGCTGGTGCAAAAATATTCGCATCATATGCAATCAGGTTATCGATACGGGTTTCATAAATATTCGATGACCACTGACCCCAGTGCGTTTTACCATTAATACCAATTTCCGTGCTGCGTGACTGCTCCGGCTCAAGTTCAGCATTACCAAAACCCGGGTAATAAAGTTCGTTAAAAGTTGGTGCCTTAAAAGCCGTGCCGTAAGAGGCAGTGATTCGCAAATCACTTTGTAATGCGTAGCCCCAGGCAGCACTGCCGGTATTATATCCACCGAATTGTTCATTATCGTCCCGTCGCATAGACAGCTGTATGTCCTGTGCTGCTAAAGAGCCTTTATACTGAGCAAACAGTCCTTTGTTATCACGTGATGTAACGGCATAAGTCGTTGTACCATCAACGCGATCATTCTGGTAATCAGCGCCGACAGTCAACAGATTATTTTTCGTTATTGAAATATCATTCAAAAATGACACCGTGTCACGCGTGCTTTCAAAAGTTGATTGAAAACTGCCATCTTTAAAGTTATCCGATTTATCGATACTTTGACCCGCCAGCAACGACATTTTCCAGATGTCTAACGGTGAAAAACGCACAGAACCGCCAAAAACCGACTGCACCGATTCAGACTCATTGACATAACTACCATCATACTCGGTATTGCCTCTGGACTGCAGGGCGTGCATATCAACATCAAGCCCGCCATCAAACTTATAACCAGCACGCAAAGACCCGGATAGATTTTTATAACCATCATCATCGGGCTCAACGGTAAAACAGCCCGCACCGCCCGGGGAAGGTTTGCCGTTACAGGCATTAAAACCATTGGTATTTATACCGCTGGCACTTAAATTAAACCAGCCTTGTTCACCACCACCCGAAAGCCCGAGTGATGCGTTATATGTACTATAACTACCGCCGCCGACACTAAAAAATGGCTTTAATTCACCGCCGCCTTTACGTGTGAATATCTGAATCACACCACCGATAGCCTCGGAGCCGTACAAACTGGACATCGGCCCACGTACAACTTCAATACGCTCAACCTGCTCGATAGGTATATGCTGAAAAGCCGTTGTACCGAGTGTCGCCGAACCAACTTTTATACCATCAATGAGTACCAGCACATGATCTGATTCAGTGCCACGCAGAAAGATAGAGGTGCTTTTTCCTTCACCACCATTATTAGTAATATTGATACCTGCGGTTCCCTGCAATACATCCTGAATAGATTTCGCCTGTAAACGCTCGATATCATCTCTGCTAATAACGGTCATTGCCGCCAAGGTATCATCTGCCTTTTCGGCAGTACGTGATGCTGTAATAACTACATTTAGAGGACCAAATTCGCTGGCAAAAGCAGCTTGAGAAAGCAACAGCAACGCTGCCGCAGACATAGAACAGTTTTTCATTATTTTTTTCCTAAGCGTGCTCGCCCGCACACAAGTTGATAATTTAAAAAAAACACGCAAAGGGAAAAACGGACGGAAACAGTAAAACCACCTGTCAGTCACAGTATCGCCCTCCGCCATACTGATTAACAACGTCAGGCCGGTCTCCGGGCTAATGATGTGTTTGCGTATAAACGCGCACCTGATTTATCTCCTTCCCATAAACGCTCAGCGCGTTCACAGTGGCTCAATAAATCTCACCAATCACCGTTGCGGGGGCAGCGCTGGATTAACCGGCAATCATATAGACTGTCGACGCACCAACTTCCCGATTATCCTCACATGACAAAACTTTCGTCATTAAAGAGGCACCTGATGTTGAAAACTCCAAATTAAGGTACATATTATATAACAGATGAAGATAAGATAACCTCCCATTTGGGAGTGAACTTTTTGCTCAAAAAAACACCTTATATTACATATAGATAAGCCACTAAAAAGAATAAACACATGCCTAACCTGAAAGCAGTACGCGCACTCAAGCAACACATACAAAATCACATCGTCGGCCAGGAAAAACTGGTAGACCGCCTGCTCATCGCGCTGTTAGCCGATGGTCACCTGCTGGTCGAAGGCGCACCCGGTCTGGCCAAGACCAAAGCCATCAAGGTTTTAAGTGATGGCATCGAGAGTGATTTTCACCGCATCCAGTTTACTCCCGACCTGTTGCCCGCCGACCTCACCGGCACCGAAGTCTACCGGCCGCAGGATGCCAGTTTTCATTTTCAGCAGGGCCCGCTGTTTCACAACCTGGTGCTGGCCGATGAGATAAACCGCGCGCCGGCGAAAGTACAGTCCGCGCTGCTGGAAGCCATGGCCGAACGCCAGATCACGGTTGGTAAAATCACCTACCCGCTGCCAAAATTATTTATGGTGATGGCCACACAGAATCCGATTGAACAGGAAGGCACCTACCCGCTGCCCGAAGCGCAGCTCGACCGTTTTCTGATGCACGTCAGCATCGACTACCCCGATGCCGCTTCTGAAAAACAGATATTACAACTGGCACGTGATGAAGCCCGTGACCAGGCAACAGATGCTGTCCGCGAAAACAGCACACCTGCGCCCGAACGCATCAGCCAGCAAAGCATCTTCAATGCACGCAAGGAAATCCTCGACGTGCATATGGCAGAAAATCTGGAAGAATATTTATTGCAGCTGGTGCTGGCCACCCGCGACCCGGCCGTCTACGGCAACGACCTGGCACACTGGTCGCTGTACGGTGCCAGCCCGCGCGCCACCATCGCGCTGGATCGCTGCGCCCGCGCTCACGCCTGGCTGGATCAACGTGATTTTGTCAGCCCGGACGACATCCAGGCCATCGCTTTCGATGTATTGCGCCACCGCGTCATCCTCAGTTACGAAGCCGAAGCCGACGGCATCACCCCCGATAAATTCATTCAGGAATTGATCGCTCGCGTCGCCGTGCCTTGAAAAGCTTAAAAACATTTTTGCCCACAGATGAACACAGATAAACGCAGATTAAAGATAAAAACAAAATATCTCTTTATTTTTATCCGTGTTCATCTGTGGACTAAATCAACATGATTAACAACAGCAACAAACAAGCCGAAGGCATCACCTGGATCAGCGCCCAGTCACTGATCAAGCTGCGCCTGCAGGCCAATCAGCTGCCGCTGGACAGTGGCAAGATCCACGCTAAACAGGGCGGTGCTTATCTGTCGGCCTTCAAGGGACGTGGTATGGAATTCGACGAATCGCGCGTCTACCAGGCCGGCGACGACATCCGCAACATGGACTGGCGCGTCACCGCACGCACCAACACACCGCATACCAAGGTTTTTCGTGAAGAACGCGAGCGGCCGGTATTGCTGTGGCTGGATCTCGGCAGCTCGATGATGTTTGCCACCCGTAAAAAATTCAAATCAGTGATCGCCTGTGAGATCGCCAGCCTGATCGCCTGGAGCGCAGCAAAAAATAACGACCGTATCGGCGGCCTGATCTTTTCCGAAAACGAACACGTCGAAATAAAACCGCGCCGGGGAAAAACCGCGGTGCTGGATTTTATCGGCCGCTGCACCAAACACAGCAGCTGGACCGCCAGCACTGAAAGCAAATCAGACAGCGCCCTGAACAAGGCCGCCGCCGTTTCCCGCCTGCGCAAGGTAACCCACCCCGGCAGCCTGGTGTTCATGATCAGCGATTTTCGTGACATAGATAAAAAAGCTTTTGCCCACATTCAGAACATCGCGCGCAGCAGTGACATCATCATGATCAATATTTTCGACCCGATTGAAGCCCGGCTGCCCGCGTCAGGTTCGTATAAATTAACCGATGGCAAAAACGAATTGCAGATACAGACATCCAGCAAAAAAACCCGCGATACCTACCGGCAGCGTTATCTCAACCACCAGC